>NZ_JBHUUX010000058.1:0-38035 GCF_042670845.1 Promicromonospora sp. NPDC057138
GGTGCTGGATATTTGCGCCGTTGATGCGGTCAGCGGCGCAAATATCCAGCACTCAACGACGTGGTCAGCGGGCGGCCGGGCCCGGGGGGAACTCGGGGCGCTCGAAGGCGTCGCGGATGCGCAGGCGGATCGTCGTGTCCAGCGCCTGCAGCTTCTTGGACGCGCCACGCTCGGTCACGTCCGAGATGTCCGTGACCACGTAGCCGATGTCGCCGCGCGTGGCGAGCATCTGGCCCTCGATGTTGGCGCCGTGGTCGGCGAAGATCTGGTTGACCGTGGCCAGCACCCCGGGCACGTTGCGGTGCAGCAGCTTGATGCGGCCGACGCCCGTGTGCTCGAGCTGGAGGTTGGGCAGGTTGACGCTGAGCATCGTCGAGCCGGTCGTCACGTAGTCGCTCAGCTTCTTGGCCACGAACTGGCCGATCGCCTCCTGCGCCTCCTCCGTGGAGCCGCCCACGTGCGGCGTGAGGATCACGTTCGGCAGGCCGCGCAGCACCGACTCGAACGCGTCGCCGCGCTTCTTGGGCTCCTCCGGGAAGACGTCGACGGCGGCCCCCGAGAGGTGCCCGGACCGGATGTGCTCGGCCAGCGAGTCGACGTCGACCACGAACCCACGGCACAGGTTGAGGAAGATCGCGTCCTGCTTCATGCGGGCGAACTGCTTCGCGCCGAACAGGCCAGCGTTGCCCGAGCGGCCGTCGACGTGCAGCGTGACGATGTCGGCGGTCTCGAGGAGCTCGTCGAGCGTCTCCGCGCGGCGCGCGTTGCCGAGCGCCAGCTTCTCCTGGGTGTCGTAGAAGACGACGGACATGCCCAGGTTCTCGGCGAGCACGGAGAGCTGCGAGCCGATGTTGCCGTAGCCGACGATGCCGAGCGTGCGGCCGCGCACCTCGTGCGAGCCTTCGGCGGACTTGTCCCAGATGCCGGCGTGCAGGGCGCGGTCGCGCTCCGTCATGCGGCGGGTGAGCGAGATGATCTCGGCGATGGCCAGCTCGACCACGGAACGCGTGTTGGAGAACGGCGCGTTGAACACGGCGATGCCGCGGTGCGCGGCGGCGGTCAGGTTGATCTGGTTGGTGCCGATGCTGAAGGCGCCCACACCGACGAGGTCGCGAGACTCGGCCAGCACGCGCGCCGTCACCTCGGTCTTGGACCGGATGCCCAGGAGGTGGACGCCGTCGAGCGCGGCGATCAGCTCGTCCTCGTCGAGCGCTCCCTTGCGGTAGTCGACCTCGTACCCGGCCGACTCGAGGATCGGGACGGAGGTGGGGTGGACGTTCTCGAGGAGAAGGGCTCGCTGCACGGACCCATGGTGCGCCAGGTAACCCGGAAGCAACAAACGAACGCCCCCCACGTCCCGCCTGCTGGGACGCCTCCGCCGAAGTAGAGCGCTTGTCCACGCTCTGCGTCCGGCGCGCCGTCCGCCATCCGGACAAGCGCTCTACTTCGGCGGAACTGTCAGAAGCCTTCCGGGAGGTCTCTCGCGTGCACGACCACCAGGCGCTGCGTCGGGCGGGTCATCGCGACGTAGAGGTCGCTCGTCCCGCCGCCGCCCTCGGCGACGGTGGCCGGCTCCACCAGCACCACCGCGTCGAACTCCAGGCCCTTGGTCTGGCGCGGCGCGAGCACCGTCACCTGGGCGTCCTCCGGGCGCTGCGCCTCGAGGCGGGCGGCCTCCGCGGCGCCGACGGCGTCGGGCAGGGCGGCGGTCACGGCCTCGGCCAGCCGCGCGACGTCGTCCGGCGGGGCCACGACGGCGACCCGGCCGGCGTCCGGCCCGACCAGCTCCTTGACGAGGCCGAGGGCCTCGGTGACCACCACGCCGTCGTCCGGCCGGCCGTCCGGGCCCGGTGCGGTGCGGACTGCGGTGAGGGAGTTTTCGACGTCGCGCGCGGCGCGCAGGTCCGAGACGGGCAGGCCGGCGGCCCGCGCGACCCGCTGGGCCGTGTCGGCGACGGTGGACGGCGTGCGGTAGGAGACGGTGAGCTCCGCCAGCCGCCACCCGTCGCGCAGCAGCGGGGTGAGCATCCGGTCCCAGCTCCGCGCGCCGGCCGCCGAGGAGGTCTGGGCGACGTCGCCGACGATGGTCATCGACCGCGTCGGGACCCGGCGCACCAGCGCGCGCCAGGCCATGGGGGACAGCTCCTGCGCCTCGTCGACCACCACGTGGCCGTAGGTCCAGGCGCGGTCGCCCGCCGCGCGCTCCGCCGTCGTCAGGGACGGGCCGCTCGCGGCGAAGCGCGAGGCGAGCGTCTCGGCGTCGACGAGGCCGTCGCCCGCACCCGTCGTGGACAGCACGTTGCGCGCGTACTCGATCTCGCGGGCCTGCTCGGCCTCGCGGTTGCGGGCCTCGGCCAGTGCCACGGTGTCGTCCTCGCCGAGCAGCTCGTACGCCTCGTCGAGGATCGGCACGTCCGACTCCGTCCAGGGCGCGCCCGGCTCCCGGAACAGCAGGCGCCGCTCGCGCACGGTCAGCTCGGGGGCGGCCTCGGCGAGCCGGTGCGGCTTGGCGTACAGGTCGCTGACGAGCTTCTCGGGCGTGATCGGCAGCCAGGCGATGTTGAGGGCCACGCGGACCGCGCGGTCCGACCGCAGGTCCTCGAACACCGACGCGCGGTCCTCGCCCGACAGCGGGTCGCCCGTGAAGTCGCGGTACTGGTCGGTGAGGCGGTCGAGCATGTCGCGCACGAACGCGCCGCGCGCCAGGTTGTGCGGCTTGTGCGTGCGGCGCGCGCGGGCTATCGCGTCGCTGACGTCCCGGGGCCGGATCACGAAGTCGTGCCCCTCGACCCGCACCGCGACCTCCTGCTCCGGGACGCGCTCGCGCGCGCGGACCGCCCGCCGCACGACATTGCGCCACAGGAGCAGACCCTTGAGCCGGGCCACCTGCCCCTCGTCGACGGCGGTCGCCCGGATCCCGGGGATGAGGTCGCCGACAGTCGTCGAGACGACGCCGGTCTCGCCCAGCGACGGCAGCACCTGGTCGATGTAGCGCAGGAACGCGCTGGACGGACCCACCACGAGCACGCCGGAGCGCTCCAGCAGACGCCGGTGGGCGTACAGCAGGTACGCGGCGCGGTGCAGCGCCACCGCCGTCTTGCCCGTGCCCGGGCCGCCCTGGACCACCAGCGCCCCGGTCAGGTCGGAGCGGATGATGCGGTCCTGCTCGGCCTGGATCGTCGCGACGATGTCGGTCATCCGGCCCGTGCGGCCCTGGGCCATCGCCGCCAGCAGCGCGCCCTCGCCGGACAGCGCGTCGGCGTCGATCTCCGCGTCGAGGTCCAGCACCTCGTCCTCCAGACCCGTCACCGAGCGGCCCTTGGTGACCAGGTGGCGACGCCGGTGGACGTCGCCCGGGTGCAGCGCCGTGGCCCGGTAGAAGGCCTCGGCCGCCGGGGCGCGCCAGTCGGTCAGCATCGAGCGGTGCTCGGCGTCGGTCAGGCCGATGCGCCCGACGTACCGCGTGGCGCCGTCGGCCAGGTCGAGGCGGCCGAAGACCAGCCGGTCCTCGACGGCGTCGAGCTGCGCGGCCCGGTCCTCGTAGAGGGTGGCGAACGCGTCGCGCTCGCTGCGGTTCTGGTGTGTTCCCTGGGCACCCGCCAGGCGCACGTCCCGCAGGCGGTTCGCGGTGGTGCCGCGAAGAGTGTCCAACCGGACGTACATCGTGTCGACGACTGCCTGCTCGTGGGCGAGCTCGCCCGCGATTCCCGTCACGCCCTACCTCCGTGGTCCCACCTGCGAAAAAGCTTCGGTCGCAAACAACCGGCCGACCATTATCGCGCACCTCGCGGCCTCTCCGCTGACACGGCGTCATCTCGCTGGATAGGATCGCCGCCATGGCACTGGGCGGGGCTGGAACTGCGGGGCCCGGAGGCGGGTCCGGATCCGAGGCGCGCCCGTCCTGGATCGACCGTCCGATCTCGGTCCTCCTCGTCGAGGACGACGACGCCGACGCGTTCCTCGTGAGCGAGCTGCTCGCGGACGCCGACGTGGAGGCCGATCTGAGGGCGGACCTGCACCGCGCCCGGTCCGTCGACGAGGCGCTCGGGATCCTGTCGATGGTGTCGGTGGACTGCCTGCTGCTCGACCTGGGCCTGCCCGACGCCGAGGGGCTGGGCGCCCTGCGCCGCGTCATCGACGGCATCGACGTCCTGCCGACGCAGCCCGCCGTCGTCGTGCTGACCGGCAACACCGCGCACGACCTCGGCGCCGCCGCCGTCGCCAACGGGGCCGACGACTACCTCGTCAAGGGCGACGTGGACGGCGACACGCTGGCGCGCTGCCTGCGCTACGCGACGCTGCGGCGGCGGTCCGCGGCCCAGCAGATCGCGCTGTTCCGCAGCGAGGTGCGCGCCGCCGAGACCACGCGGCTGGAGCGCGCGCTCCTGCCCAAGGAGCTGGTCACCGACGAGCGGGTCTCGGTGATGGTGGGCTACCTGCCCGGCGGGAACGGCCTGCTCGGGGGCGACTTCTTCGACACGGTGGAGCGCCCCGACGGCACGCTCGTCACGGTCATCGGCGACGTCGCCGGGCACGGCCCGGACGAGGCGGCCCTCGGTGCGGCCATGCGGACGGCGTGGCGCACCCTCGTCCTGGCGGACACCCCCGCCGACGACGTCCTGCCGCTCCTGGAGCGGGTGCTCCTGGCGGAGCGCGGCCGGCCCGAGGTGTTCGTCACGATCTGCCAGGCCGTGATCTCGCCGGACCGCCGGCGCATGGACGTCTACCTCGCCGGGCACCTGCCGCCGCTGCTCGTGGTGCCCCAGGTCTCGGCCGAGGCGGCGGTGCTGGTCACCCACCACTGCGAGGAGCTGTCGTCGGCCCGCCGCGGCCGTGCCCTGGGCATTCCGGTGGACGGCGGCTGGACGGCGCACACCGTCGAGCTGCCGGAGGTGTGGACGGCGGTGCTCTACACGGACGGGCTCGTGGAGGCCGCCGTCGGCGCCGACCCGAAGGGCACGCCGGTCCTCGCACCCAGTGCCCACGGGCGGATGCCGCGCCTCGGCGCGCACGGCCTGCGCAGCGTCGTGGAGCGCGAGATGGACCAGGGCACCGACGAGGTGGTCACGCGCGTGCTGCGCCGCGTCCGCGAGCTGCACGGCGGCCCCCTGGTCGACGACGCGGCGCTGCTCTTCGTCGGCTGGGCCGGCGCCGGCGCGACGGGTCCCGCCGAACGGACCTCGACGCTGGCCGACTCGGTGGAGTGGTCGCGGGCATGACGCTCGTGCCCGACGAGCACCGGTTCACCGGTGTCTCCATGCGCCGCCGGCTCGCCAGGCTCCTCGGCGCGGTGGCCGCGATGCTCGTGCTCGCGCTGGCGGTCGCGATCCTCGCCCTGGTGCAGTCGCGCGGCCTCGACGCTGAGGCCGACGGCCCGTACTACCGGGCGCTGGTCGACGGCGAGCGCGCGTCGATCGCCCTGGCCGACGCCGACGCGTCGCTGCGCGCCTACCGGGCCACGTGCGATCCCGCCGCGCTCGAGCCGTGGACGCGGGCGGTCGGGTCGAGCGGCCGCATCATGCTCCTGGCCGACGTCGAACGGCGCGCCCTGGCCGACGAGGCCGAGGTCATCGTCGCCTACGACGAGGCGCTGCGCCGCACGGACGCCTGGTTCGACCAGTACGCCGAACCCCTGGTCGCCGCCGTCGGCGCGGCGCCGGCCAGCCAGATCGACTGCCGGACGGAGCTGCTGGTCACGGCTCCGTCGTCCACCGAGGGCGCGGCCCTGTACGAGGGCGCGCGCTCCGCCGTCGTGAACTACCTGGCGAAGCTGAGCGCGCAGCGGGACGAGATAGTGGCCACCCGCACGATATGGGAGCAGCTCCTGCTGGGCGCGGTGTCGACGCTCGTGCTCGTCGTCGTGCTCATGGGCACCATGATGTGGCTGGCCCTGGAGGGCTGGGTGATCCGGCCGCTGACCGAGCTGACGGCCGCCGTGCGGGTGGTGAGCAGCGGCGGGATCCGGCGCGAGATCCGGCCCGTGGGCGCCGGCGAGGTGGCGCTGCTCGCCATGCACGTGGAGAACATGCGCCGCGACCTGGTCCACCAGGTGGAGGAGATCCGGCTGTCGCACGAGGAGGTCGAGAACGCGCGCAACGCGCTCAGCGAGCAGGCGCGCGAGCTGGAGCGGTCCAACCGCGACCTGGAGCAGTTCGCCTACGTGGCCTCGCACGACCTGCAGGAGCCGCTGCGCAAGGTCGCGAGCTTCACCCAGCTCCTGCAGAAGCGGTACGGCGGGTCGCTCGACGACCGCGCGGACCAGTACATCGAGTTCGCGGTGGACGGCGCCAAGCGCATGCAGCGGCTCATCCAGGACCTGCTGAGCTTCTCCCGGGTGGGCCGGACCGGCGTGCCACGGGAGGATGTCGACCTCGAGGGCGTGCTGGCGGCCGCGCTGGCCGAGCTGTCCGAACGGATCCGGGAGACGGGCGCCGAGATCGTCCACGACCCGATGCCGGTGGTGCACGGCGAGCGCGCCCTGCTGCAGCAGCTGTTCGTGAACCTGGTCGGCAACTCGCTGAAGTTCCGCCACCCCGACCGGCCGCCCACCGTGAGCATCGAGGTACGCAGCATGCGCGCGCACTGGGAGATCTCGGTGGTGGACAACGGCATCGGCATCGACGCCCAGTACGCGGAGCGGGTGTTCGTCATCTTCCAGCGGCTGCACTCGCGCGAGCAGTACGCGGGCACCGGCATCGGCCTGTCGCTGGTGAAACGGATCGTCGAGTACCACAAGGGCCGGATCTGGATCGAGCCGGCGGCCGGGGGCGGCACCATCGTGCGGTTCACCCTGGCTCGGCGTCAGGGGCAGCCGGCCTCGGGGCGGCTTTCGACCGAACGGGCGCAGTCGACTACGCTCGGATGAGAAGGCCTGACCAGGGCCGACGACGGGTCGCGACGAGGGGACCCCCTCGCAGCCGAATTCAGAAGACGGGCACGGGCGTGAGCGGTCAGAAGGTGATGGAGATCCTCCTCGTGGAGGACGACCCGGGCGACGTCCTGATGACCCGGGAGGCGTTCGAGGACCACCGTGTCCCCAACAACGTCTCGGTGGTCGGCGACGGCGTGAGCGCGCTGGAGTTCCTGCGCAAGCAGGGGCAGTACGCGACCGCCCCGACCCCGGACCTGGTGCTGCTGGACCTCAACCTGCCGAAGATGGACGGCATGGAGGTGCTCGCCGTCGCGAAGGGCGACCCCATGCTGCGGCACATCCCCGTGGTGGTGCTCACCACGTCGGACGCCCAGGAGGACGTCGTGGGCTCCTACTCGCTGCACGCGAACGCCTACGTGACCAAGCCCGTGGACTTCGACCGCTTCATCGACGTGGTCCGCCAGATCGACGACTTCTTCGTCTCCGTGGTCCGGCTTCCTGGCCGGTAGGAGCCCGGTCGGTAGAGTTCGCGCGACGCTGAGGGCGTAACGGGAAGACACCCGGCCGTCATGGCGTTGGACCTGATTGGACACCCGATGGTTACCGGGTGATCGGGACCACTCCGACGAGCGAGGGAGCGCACGTGCTTGACCCCCAGGGCATCTACGACGTCGACGAGGCAGCGGTCGGGCGCACGCTGGGTCGCAGCGTGCCCGGCAGCACCGACGGGCCTGTTCTGCTGCACGCCGTCCGCGGTTTCGTGGACGCCGGCAGCGCGGGCGACATCGCCGTCGAGCACCTCATCGACGAATTCCGGGTCGAGCGCCTGGTGACGTTCGACATCGACCAGCTGCTCGACTACCGCTCCAAGCGAGCGACCATGATCTTCGACTCGGACCGCTGGGCGGACTACCAGGCGCCCTACCTGGCGATCGACCACCTGACCGACGCCGAGGGCACCGGCTTCCTGCTGCTGCACGGCGCCGAGCCCGACCTGCAGTGGGAGCGCGTCGTCGCCGGGCTGATCCAGCTCGTCGAACGGTTCGGCGTGAGCCTCGTGGTGGGCATCCAGGGCATCCCGATGGGGCTGCCGCACACCCGCCCGCTGTCCCTGACGGCGCACGCCACGCGGCCCGGCCTGGTCGACGACTACACCTCGTGGTTCGGCAGCGTGAAGGTGCCGGGCTCGCTGGCCGCGCTGTTCGAGTACCGGCTGGGCGAGGCGGGCCACGACGCGCTGGGCTTCACGGTCCACGTGCCGCACTACCTCTCGCAGTCGCAGTACCCGCCGGCGACGGTGGTCGCGCTGCACCACACGGAGCGGGCCACGGGCCTCGACCTGGCGGTCCCGGCTCTGGAGGAGGCCGCCACCGACGCGAAGATCGAGGTGGAGAAGCAGGTCGCCGAGTCGGCCGAGATCGCCGCGGTCGTGAAGGCGCTGGAGGAGCAGTACGACGCCTTCGCGCGTTCCATCGGCAAGCCGAGCCTGCTCGCCGAGACCACGCCGATCCCCAGCGCGGACGAGCTGGGCGCGGAGTTCGAGCGGTTTCTCGCTCAGCAGAACGGCGACTGAGCGGGAGCTGTCTCACGCGGCGCGCGCCCTGGTCACGGGGCGCGCGCCGCGTGCATTCCGCCGGCTTATCCGCGGGTCTGAGCCGCACAGCGGCGGCCCGAGCCGGAGGCCGAGGCGCACACCCTGACCTGCCCGAACCTCTCTGAACAGGGCATCCGCGGGCCGGTGTGTCATATCTGCGGCAGAAATGTGCCTGTTCCGTGGCACATCTGAGTGGTACGTGCCACACTGGCGCTCGTTGCAGTGACGTACCAAGGCCACGTCCGCCGTGTCGTGAGCAAGCGGGGAAAGCATTGCGGCACGGGGGTGGGCAACGGGCCCGCCGCCGGATCCCGGACGGAAGGTCGAAGGACAGCATGGCGCAGGGTTCTGTGAAGTGGTTCAACGCGGAGAAGGGCTACGGGTTCATCGCCCAGGACGGCGGCGGTGCCGACGTCTTCGTGCACTACTCCGCGATCCAGTCCAACGGGTACCGGTCTCTCGAGGAGGCCCAGCGGGTCGAGTTCGAGATCACGCAGGGCCCCAAGGGTCCGCAGGCGGAAGCAGTGGTTCCGCTCTGAGGTAGCTCGTGAACAGGGCCGCCCTCCTTCGGGAGGGCGGCCTTTTTCGCGTCCGGTCAGAGGGCCGGGGTCTCCAGCGGCGCGGCGGTGCCGGCGAACGCCGCGGCGTCCGCGCCGGCCAGGAGCGTGGCGGGCACCGCGAGCGTGCGCAGGGCGCGCCCCAGGCGGGGGTCGCGCAGGTCCGGCTGCTCGGTGTGCTCGACGGCGGTGTCGGGGCCTGAGGGGCCGTGTGCGGCGTCCTGTGTGTCGTGCGGGGCGTACTGCCGGTCGTCCGGCCTGCCGGCGGCCTGGTCGTCCGCCGGAGGGCGCTGTGGCACCTCCCGGACGGCGGCCAGGACCAGGTTGCCGTAGCGGCGGCCCTTGAGGATCGCGGGCTCGGCGACGGCGGCGAGCCTGCCGTCGGCCGCGGCGCCGGGCCCGAAGGCCTGGGCCAGGCTCGCGACCTCGCGCCGGGCCGTGGTCAGCGGCGGCTTGTCGGCGCAGTTGACCAGCAGGACGCCGCCGGGGCGGAGCACCCGGCGGGCCTCGGCGGCGAACCCGGTACCCACCAGGTGCGCGGGCGTGCGGTCCCCGGCGAAGACGTCGCGGACCACCACGTCGTAGGACGCGTCGCGTGCGGACGCGAGCGCGCGCCCGGCGTCGTCGGCGCGCAGGCGCAGCAGAGGCGAGCGCGGCAGGGCGAACCACTCGCGGACGAGCTCGAGGAGGCGGGCGTCGAGGTCGACGCCGAGCTGGCGGGAGCCGGGCCGCTCGTATTCCACGTGCCGGGCGAACGCGCTGCCGGCCGCGCCGAGGTGCAGCACCCGGAGCGGTCCGGGTGGCAGGAGCGCGACGAAGGCGGCCATCTGCTGCATGTACTCGAAGTCGAGGAACCCGGGGTCGGCGAGGTCGAGGCTGGAGCTCGGCACGCCGTTGACGTGCAGCGTCACCCGCTGGGGGTAGTCCGGGTCGCGCACGACCTCGGCCGTGCCGGTGCTGATCGGCACGGGGCCGACGGGTAGCTCGGCGGGGAGTGTCAGTGGTGCGGAGGAGGATGGGCGGCGTCGGGCGGAGCGGCGGGCCATGAGCACAGTGTCTCCCGGGTCCGCGGGTCGCTTGACAGGATAGAACGTATGTTCGATAGTGTCGCACAAGGGGTTCGATCGGAGGTTCGAGATGGGCACCATGCACTCTCAGGGCGGGCGTGACGTTGTCTCGGCGCGCATGCTCGTGCCGCGCGCGGTCCCGCCGGGCGTGAGCGCTCTGCTGCGCAAGGCGGACGCGGAGCTGGCCGAGGCGGCGCGTTCGGCCGATCCGGGTGACCGGTTCGTGCACGCGCATCTCGCGGCCATCCGCTCGGCGGCCGCCGTGGTGGCGCTCCGCGGGCGTCCGTCGGCGCGTTCGGGCGCGCGCACGGTGTGGGACATGCTCGCGCACGCGGAGCCGGACCTGGCAGCCTGGTCCGGGTACTTCGCGGCCGGCGCGCCCCTACGTGCGGCGGTCGATGCGGGCCGTCCGGAGCAGGTGGAGCCCGCCCGAGCGGACGAGCTGCTCGCGTGCGCTGAAGACTTCCGGGACGAGGTGGCGATGCTCGTGGACCCGCAGGCGGGGTTCTCGACGCAGCGCCTGACCCTGGTGCCCGAGGCGTCGTAGGCGGCGCCCGCGCGCCTGGCGTGAGCCGTACCTCGGCCGCGCGACCCGCGGAGCGCTGGGCAGACAAGTGCTGAGCAACAGCAGGAACGGAGCACGTCGGTGAGCAAGGGGCCGCGGTCAGCGGCAGCGAGACGCGACTGGGGGTCGGACGAGTCCGGCTGCTCGGTCCTGCACCTGGACATGGACGCGTTCTTCGCGTCCTGCGAGCTGGCCCGGCGGCCGGAGCTGCGGGGGCTGCCGGTGATCGTCGGCGGGCAGGAGCGCGGGGTGGTGCTGGCGGCCACCTACGAGGCGCGTGCGTTCGGCGTGCGGTCCGCCATGCCGATGACGCGGGCGCGCCTGCTGTGCCCGCAGGCCACCGTGGTCCCGCCGGACCACAGCCTGTATCACGACGTCTCCCGGTCGGTCATGGGCATGCTCCAGGAGGTCACGCCGCTCGTGGAGCAGATCAGCGTGGATGAGGCGTTCCTGGACGTGAGCGGTGCCCGACGGCGGCTCGGCCCGCCCACGGTGATCGGGGCCGAGCTGCGCCGCCGGATCGAGATCGAGCACGGGGTGACGGCTTCGGTCGGCATCGCGCGGAACAAGTTCGTGGCGAAGCTGGCCTCGACCCACTCCAAGCCCGACGGGCTGATGCTCGTGCCGGTCCAGGCCACCGTGGACTTCCTGCACACGCTGCCCGTCGGCGCGCTGTGGGGCGTCGGGGAGAAGACGGAGAAGTCCCTCGCGGCGTGGGGCATCACCACGGTCGAGGAGCTGGCGCAGACGGACCTGGGGAGCCTGCAAGCCGCCGTCGGCCGGGTCAGCGGTGCCCACCTGCACGACCTCGCGTGGGGCCGCGACCCGCGCCCCGTGGTGCCCGAGCATCGCGAGCACAGCATCGGCGCCGAGACGACCTTCGGGACGGACCAGGACGACACCGTGGCGGTGAGCCGGCGGGTGCTGGAGCTCTCCGACCGGGTGGCGGCCCGCCTGAGGCATCAGGGCGTGATGACGCGGACGGTGTCGGTGAAGGTGCGTTCCAGCGACTTCGTGACATTCACCCGATCGCGAACACTGGAGGACCCCACGGACGTCGCGCGGGACATCTACGGCGTGGCCCGCGAGCTCGTCGCCGGCGTCGACCTGGGTGGTCTGCCGGTGCGGCTGGTCGGCGTGCGGGCCGAGAATCTCCAGCAACGAGAGGGATCCGCGCAGCAGCCGACGCTCGAGGAGGCCGTCGACCCGCGCTCCGGGGCGCAGCGAGAGGCTGAACTTGCGCTCGACGCGGTGCGGGAGAAGTTCGGGAAAACCGCGATCGACCTGGGTGTACATCACAAGAACGGCACGCATCTTTACTGATCTGCCCCTATAGTCAGTGGTATGCCCGGGATGTCGACTACCAACGACGGCCGGGTCGTCCTATCCTGGAAGGGACACTGTTCCTTTGCGAGATCCGGGGGTCTCGATGCCTCTGTCCGAGTACGAGCAGCGGGTGCTGGAGCAGATGGAGCGTGCTCTGACGTCAGACGACCCGCGGCTGGCGAACACGCTCCAGTCCACAGGCCGTGGTAACGCGCTGCGCTACGTGCTGTCCGGGGCCGGCGTTGTCGTCGGCCTAGTTCTACTTGTCGTCGGTGCGGCGAACTCGTGGACCTGGCTCGGGGCCATCGGCTTCGTGCTGATGTTCGCGGGCGTGGTCTTCGCGTTCCTCGGACCGCGCAAGAAGCAGCAGGAAGGCCCGGTCGGCGTCGTCGGCGAAGACGGCACGGTCCAGCCGCCACAGGGGAGAGCAGGTAAGCCCCGTAAGCGGCAGGGCGGTGGTGGTCGCTCAGGCGGCCTCCTCGCCCGTCTCGAGGAGCGCTGGGAGAACCGGCGCAATGAGGGCGGTCGCTAGCCGACCGACCAACGTTGATGGTCCCTGACCGGACCATCAACACATGTGCGTGACAGGCACAGCTTGTGCGACTGCCGCAGCACACGACAGGAGCCGGGCCCCGTCAGGGGCCCGGCTCCTGTCTATGCACTCAACGGGGGCGGGTGAGGACCTCGGTCAGCTCCGTGGTCACCGTCGTGGTGAGCTCCTCCAGCTCGGCGGCGGTGGGCGACGTCGGACGGCGGGCGTAGCGCTCCTCCTCGGCGGCGTCGGCCAGCGCGGTGAGGCGCTCCGCGATGTCGTCGGGCAGGGGAGTGCCCGTGCGGGTCCGCACCTCGTCAGCGATGAACGCCGGCGCGCGGCGCAGGGTGATCGACGGGCCCAGCCGCACGTCCTGCTCGGCGAGCAGCGCCAGGACGCGCGACCAGGCCCGCTCCGGGTCGAGCACCTCCGCCTCCGTGCGCCGGCGCAGCAGGAGCCATGCGGCCCCGCCGAGCACGCCCAGGGCGACGATGATCGCTACCACCCAGGCCCAGCCGGGCAGCGTCTGGTCGGACACCTCGTTGCCGGGCGAGGCGTCCGCGCCGGCCGCCGGGTCCGACTGCTCGGGATCCTGGGCCGGCCGCTGTGTGGGTACCTCGTTGGCCCGCGTGGGCGTGGGCGCGGAGCTGGGGGCGCTGCCGACGCCCGGGTTCGCGTACGAGGGCAGCGGGCCCGTCTGGACCTGCGGCGTCGGCTCGAACCGGACCCAGCCCACGGACGGGAAGTAGATCTCGGGCCAGGCGTGCGAGTCCTGGCCGGTGACCCGGAAGCCGCCCTGCCCGTCGGACCTGCCGGGCAGCCAGCCGATGCCGATGCGGGCGGGGATGCCGAGGGTGCGGGCCATGACCATCATCGAGAGGGCGTACTGCGTGCAGTACCCCTCCTTGTTCTGCAGGAAGTCCCAGACGGTGTCGGACGATCCCCGGTAGTCGGCGTCCGGGTTGTAGACGAACCCCTGACCCGACCGCAGGTGGTTCTGCAGCGCGACAGCCGCGTCGAACCGGGTCGGCGCGTCGCCGGCGATCTCCCGGGCGTAGTTGGCGATGTCGTCCCGGTGCTCGGTGTCCGGCACCAGGGTGAAGCCGGCAGACCGCGGGTCGCCGGACAGAGGTGCGGCCCGCAGCAGGTCGGGGGTGAGCTGACGGTCGATGATCTCGACGCTGTACTCCGCCCCGGGGCCCGTGCCCGCCGAGCTGCGCACCTCGTCGCGGAGAGCGTCATAGCCCCAGTCGCCTTCGACGTCGACCAACCGGGGCTCGAGCGGCAGCGGCAGCTCGGCGCCCGTGAGCTGTCCGATCCGGACGTCCATCCGGCGGCCCTCGCCGGTCGCGTCCTCGCCCTCGGGCGCCAGGAGCGTGGACGAGTCGAATTCCGCCATGCCACCGCTGGGGACGTTCCGGTTGGTCTGGACGCCGTCGAACGCCGTGAGGGTCATGACGCGCAGCGGGCCGCTCGGGTCGCCGTCGGCCATCGTGTACGTCAGGACGGTGCTGGCCGAGCGGGCGCTCAAGGGCTGGCGCATGTCGAGCTCGGAGGACAGCTCGACCGTGTTGGACGGCGTGGAGATGAGCTGGTTCCAGGTCCCCGCCAGCGCGGGCAGCGTGGCCATGCCCGTCGCGACGCCGAGCGATGCGGCGGCGACCGCCACCGCCGTACCCGCCGTGATCCAGGAGCGGAAGCGTTGCGCACGGCGGACCGCGGCCGAGTCGGCATCGCGGTGCCGGCCGGGCGTCACACCCACGGGGTCGACGGTGAGCAGCAGGAGCATCGCGGTGACGCTGATGACGAAGACCTGCCACGGGACCTCGCCGATGAGCGTGAGCGGCGGCGTCCACAGGAGCAGCAGCGGCACGCCGGCGAAGCCGGGCATCCGGGCGCCGGCGAGCGAGTCCACCACGAGGAACACCAGCAGCGTGCCGCCCACGGCGACCATGCTGATGGCCTCGTCGGGCCCCACGGGCGCGACCTGCGTGCTCATCGTCTCGGTGGCCTGGCGGAACCGTTCGAGGACCTGGTCGAAGGCGTCCGGCCCCACGAACGGCTCGAAGCGCTGGCCCGGGCCGCCGTAGCGGGCGAGGACGAACCAGAAGGCGACGATGGCGCCCGCCGCCGTCGCGACGAACGAGGCGCTGCCCGACGCGCGGTCGGCGGCCCGGTCGGCGCTCACGCCCTGGCCGGCCGCGCGGCGGACGGCCGCCCGGTCGACGGCGGCGCGGATCAGCAGGTACCGCACCAGGCAGCTGGTGGCCGACACGAGGATGACGCCGGTGGTGCCGGCCGTCAGCCAGGGCCCGGGGTCGATGACGAGGGTGAGCGCGTGCATGGACGCAATGACCGCGATGACGACCAGGACGGCCGAGGCGACGGTGCGGACGAGCGGTCCGCGGTGGGTGGGGATCACAGCGCACGCTCCGCGAGCAGGGCCCAGGCACGTTCCGGGTCGGTGCGGGACTCCGTGGTGCTGACGTGCCAGCTGGAGGCGCGGAGCTCGGCGAAGGTCTCGTCGAGCTCGTGCTGGAAGCCGGCTCCGCGGGGAGCCACGAGGAGCGCCCAGCACGTGCCCTCCGCGCCCAGGGCCGCGAGGCTGCGCCGGGCGTCCGGGTCGTGCGGGCCGAGCACTGCGATGACAATCTCGCCAGGGGTGCGGTCCAGCCGCAGCGCCCGGGCGGTGGTGCTCGTGGCGTGATGCCCCTCGGCGGCACCGCGGTGTCCGCGGATGTCGACGCAGGCGTCGAGCAGGGCGGACCGGCTCGCGCGCGTGGTCGCGAACCGCACGCTCTCGAGCGTGGGCGCCACGGTGGTGGTCAGCAGGCGCGTCGGGTGCCCGGCGTCGAGGAACGAGGTGGCGATCGAGGCTGCGAGCTCGACGGCCCACTCGCCGTCGTCCACGGCCGCGGGACGGCGCGGGCCGCCGGCGTCCTGCCAGTGCGGCAGCAGCGAGCGGTCGAGCAGGACCGTCACCGGGCGGACGCCGGCGCTCTCGTCGGCGCGGACCATGAGCTGGCCCCGGCGGGCGGCGCTTGCCCAGTGGACACGGCGCGGGTCGTCGCCCGCGACGTACTCGCGCAGCACGGAGTCGTCGGACGACTGCAGGCGCGCGCCGGTGGCCGAGTGGTCGACGTCGCCCACCGACCGGGTGCGGACGGCGAGCTCGACGGTGCGCGGCCACACGGGCACGTGCGTCGCGCTGCCGAGGGGCTGGGTGGCGCGGACCAGGCCGAACACGTCGGTGCGGGTGGTCAGCAGCGGACCGAGCGACCACCGCCCGCGCCGCGTCGGGGTCAGCGAGTAGTGCACGGTGATCCGGTCGGCCCGCGCCGAGACGCGCGCCCGGATGCCCTGGTGGCCCGCGAGCTCGTGCGCCGCCTGCTCGGACAGGCGCAGCCGGGACAGCCGTTCGTACGCGGCGCCGCTGGCCTGGTGGGCGGCGACCAGGAGGCTGACGTCCGCCGTCCGGTCGCGGACCACGGGGTTGGGGACCACGACGCGCGTCACGCGCAGGGCGCCCCGTCCGGCCTCGAGCCGCTGGGTCCCGATGCCCACCCAGGCCACCGCCACCGCGAGCAGGGCCGCGGCGCCCAGCCCGACGAGGTCAGGCAGGGCGAGCACCAGCCCGAGCGGGACCAGCGCCCCGCCAAGGCAGGCCGCCCCGATGCCACGGGGCGTCAGCCGGACCCGGCTGATCCGTGCGAGCGTGTCACGCCACCTCATGTGCGTCTCGCCTCGGCCGCTCAGTACTGGCGCCGGTCGGCGGGCTCGAGTGCCGGCACCGGCGTGCGCTGCACTATCTCGTCCACGAGGGTCTCGGGCGTGACGCCGCTGAGCCGGGCCTCGGTCGTGAGGATCAGGCGGTGGGACAGGACGGGCCGGGCGAGCCGCTGGATGTCGTCGGGCAGCACGTGGTCGCGGCCCGCCATGGCCGCTATCGCCTTCGCGGCGCGCAGGAGCTGCAGCGACGCGCGGGGGGAGGCGCCCAGCCGCAGGCCCGGGTGCTCGCGCGTCGCGCCGACCAGCCCCACCACGTACCGCTTGACCGACGGCGACGCGTACAGCGAGCGCGCGAGCTGCGAGAACCGCAGCATCGACTGCCCGTCGGTGACGGCCTTCAGGTGGGCCAGCGGCGTGCTCGTCTCCTGCCGGTCGAGCATGAGGATCTCGGCGTCGGTGTCGGGGTAGCCCACCGTGATGCGGGCCATGAACCGGTCGCGCTGCGCCTCGGGCAGGGGGTAGGTGCCCTCCATCTCCACCGGGTTCTGCGTGGCGACCACGAGGAACGGCCGGGGGAGCTGGTGGGTGGTGCCGTCGACGGTCGTCTGGCCCTCCTCCATGCACTCCAGCAGGGCCGACTGCGTCTTGGGGGACGCGCGGTTTATCTCGTCGCCGATCACGATGTTGCTGAACACCGGGCCGGGCCGGAACTCGAACTCGTGGCTGCCGGTGCGGAAGATGTTGACGCCGGTGAGGTCGCTCGGCAGGAGATCCGGGGTGAACTGGATGCGGCCCACGTGGCAGTCGATGCTGCGGGCGATCGCCTTGGCCAGCGTCGTCTTGCCGACGCCGGGGACGTCCTCGACGAGCAGGTGGCCCTCGGCCAGCAGGACGGCGAGCGTGATGTCGGCCAGTCCCGGCCGGCCCGTCACGACGGACTCAACGGCTCCGCGGACTCGGGCCATCGTCTCGACCAGCTCGTCCAGCGCGACGGGTCCGGGAGCAGCCTGCGGGGCGGCAGCGCCGCCGAAGTGCGGTTCCGCGAGGCCAGGCGTGGCGGGTTCCGTGTGCACAGGGGGAGACCTCCATCAGGCCGGGTAATCAGGCCGGTATCAGGCGCGGGCGCGCCGGGCGGTAGCCGGGGCGGCTGGAGCTCGCCCGGCTGATCCAGCCTAGTCGGGATGTAAAGCACTCTGTTGGGTGCATCACGCGGTCTTCACAGGTCCGAGAAGGTGAATTGGTCTACCGGATCGGCCCCCTGCCAGGGCACGGGACCGTTGGGAGAGTGCGGCCGGGGGCTCGGGACCCCGACATTCCACGCCACGCCGGACACGAATTCCCTCCACCCGCTCTTTACCTCTTTGACCTGCGCATTGAGGGTCGGTGGGTAGTTCTCCCCACGCTTTTTCCGAGTGTGGTGGTGGAAAGTGGAGTAGCGTGGAGTACGCGGGAGCGAGAGGAGGTGCTGGCCCATGACTGCGATGGCAGAAGGTTTCGCGAGTCTGGGCCTGCTTCTCGGCACGTACACCCCGAAGCTCGACGAGAAGGGCCGCCTGATCCTTCCCGCCAAGTTCCGGGGGCGACTGTCCAGCGGTCTGGTGATGACCAAGGGGCAGGAGCGGTGCCTCTTTCTTCTCCCGATGGACGAGTTCCAGCAGATCTATACGCAGATCCGGCAGGCGCCGGTGACGAGCAAGGCCGCACGGGACTACACGCGAAACTTCCTGGCGGGAGCGAGCGACGAAGTGCCGGACAAGCAGGGCCGGGTCTCCATCCCGACACACCTGCGCGAGTACGCCGGCCTGGATCGCGAAGTGGTCGTGATCGGGGTCGGTACCCGCGTGGAGGTGTGGGACGTACAGGCCTGGGCCACATATCAGGAGCAGACCGAACCCGACTACATCGATCAGGCCGAGGAGATCTTCCCCGGGCTGAGTTTTTAAGCAGGCTTCCAGGGTAGGGCGAGGCAGGCGGCCGTACGGCCAGGCCTCCTCCCGCAGGATCCGGCGCACTTCCCCGCCGCCGGAACCGTGCGGAGGGAGACCTGACCGGACGGCGAGAGAGCACGACGCAGGAAAGGAGACACCGATGAACGCGACCGACAACCGTCCAGGAACCCACAGCGACGCCGCCGACCGCCACCTCCCGGTGCTGCTCCAGCGGTGCGTCGACCTGCTCGCGCCCGCCCTCACCGAGCCCGGCTCGGTCCTGGTGGACTGCACGCTCGGCATGGGCGGCCACACCGAGGCCGTCCTGGAGCAGATCCCGACCACCCGCGTCATCGGCATCGACCGCGACCCGCAGGCGCTCGCTCTGGCGGGCACCCGGCTGGCGCGGTTCGGTGACCGGTTCACGCCGGTGCACGCGGTCTACGACGAGATCGGCGACGTGGTCGAGGAGCACGCCGCAGGCTCCGTGCAGGGCGTGCTCATGGACCTCGGGGTGTCGTCCCTGCAGCTCGACGAGGCCGAGCGGGGCTTCGCGTACGCCCAGGACGCGCCGCTCGACATGCGCATGGACTCCACCCAGGAGCTGACGGCGGCCGACGTGCTCAACACGTACGACGAGCGCGACCTCGCGCGGATCCTGCGGGAGTACGGCGAGGAACGGTTCGCGAGCAGGATCGCGAAGGCCATCGTCCGCCGTCGGGCGGAGCGGGAGTGGGACCGCAGCGGCGAGCTCGTCGACCTGCTGCGGGCCAGCATCCCCGCTGCCACCCGCAAGACGGGCGGCCACCCGGCCAAGCGCACGTTCCAGGCACTGCGGATCGAGGTGAACGGCGAGCTCGAGGTGCTCGAGCGTGCCGTGCCCGCCGCGATCGAGGCGCTCGCCGTCGGCGGCCGGATCGTCGTGGAGTCGTACCAGTCGCTGGAGGACCGGATCGTCAAGCGCGCCATCGCGCAGGGCACGACGTCGTCCGCACCGTCCGGGCTGCCCGTCGAGCCGGAGACGCACAAGCCCTATCTCGAGGCGCTCACCCGGGGCGCGGAGGAGGCCGACGCCGAGGAACTGGAGCGCAACCCGCGCTCGGCCTCGGTCCGGCTGCGCGCCGCACGGCGCCTGCGTCCCACCCCCGAGCACCTGCGCAACCGCACCACCCAGCATCACCCGAAGGAGGACCGCCGATGAGTGCCATGACCGCTGCGACGGCCCGCGCCGCCCGTCCCGCCGAGCTTCCCCGCACCCGCCGGGCCCCGCTGACCGCGATCTCCGGGGGCGCGGCCCAGCGTGGCCGCCGCCTGGACGTCGTCCGGGCGCCGCTGCACGCGAAGAGCCGCGTGCCGTTCCTCGTGCTGTGCGCCACGCTGATGATCGTGTCGCTCGTCGCGGTGCTGGTCCTGAACACCACGCTCGCTCGCGGTTCCTACGAGATGTCGCAGCTGCAGGGCGAGGTCGCGCAGACCGCCCAGGACGTGCAGGGCCTCCAGGAGGACCTGAGCGCGGCCGAGACGGACCTGCCCGCGAAGGCCCGCAGCCTCGGCATGGTCCCGGCGGAGAACCCGACCATGGTCAGCATCCGTACCGGCAAGGTGGTGAAGGGTACGGACCAGTGACTCGGCCGACGTCGGGTTCGGGCCGGCAGCGCACCCCGTCGGGGCGCGCTGCCGGCCCCCGTTCCGCGCAGCCGCGCACGGGCCAGCCCGGTCGGGGGCAGGGCGCTCCTCGGCAGGCGGCGTCCCCGCAGCGCAAGCAGGCCGCGTCCCCGCAGCGCAAGCAGGCGGGCGGGGCGCCGCGCAAGCCGGCCGCCGACCAGCCGCGCAAGGCCCAGCCCCAGAAGCCGCAGCCCGACAAGGCCCGGCCCAAGAAGGCCCAATCCCAGAAGGGTCAGCCGAAGAAGGCCCAATCCCAGAAGGCTCAGCCGAAGAAGGCCCAGCCCAAGAAGCCCCAGCCGCGCGCGTCGAGCACGCGGCTGGGCTTCCAGGCGCCCGCAGGCCCCCGCCCGGCCCGGGCGCAGCCCCGGCCCGCCCGTTCCCGGGTGGCCAGGCCGCTGCCGCCGCGCCCGGGCCGCCCGGAGATCCGGCAGCGGTGGCTCGTCGGGATCGCGGCCGTGGTGGTGCTGATCTTCCTGGTGCGGCTCGTCCAGGTGCAGCTGATCGAGGGGCCGAGCCTCGCCTCGACGGCCGAGCAGGCCCGCACCGCAACGGCCGTCACGCCGGCGCACCGCGGCGACATCACGGATGCCAACGGCGTGGTGCTCGCGACGTCGGTCGACCGGTACACGGTGGTCGGCGACCCAGTGGCGATCCAGGAATTCCGCGGCGCGAGCCGCGGGCTGGAGGACGGCGCCCTGGGCATCGCCCAGCTCCTCTCGCCGATCCTCGACGTGCCCAAGAACGAGCTCGCGGCCCAGCTCGTGGGCAAGTCCCGCTACAAGGTGCTCGCCAAGAACGTGGTGCCCCAGGTACAGCGCGCCATCGCCGCCTTGGAGATCCGTGCCTACGTCCGGACCGACCTCACCTCGCGCCGCACCTACCCCGCGGGCACGGTCGCGGGCTCGCTGGTCGGGTTCGTGAACGACGAGCAGGTCGGGCAGGGCGGCATCGAGGCGGCGTACGACGACCTGCTCGCTGGCACCGCCGGCTCGGACACGTACGAGCGCAGCCTTGACGGTCTGCGCATCCCCGCGGCCGGCCAGGAGTCGGTCCCGGCGGTGCCGGGCGACGACGTGCAGCTCTCGCTGGTGCACGACATCCAGTGGAAGGCGCAGGACGCCGTCGACGAGGCGCAGCGGAGCTCCGGAGCGGAGTACGGCATAGCGATCGTGCAGGACACGCGCACGGGCGAGATCGTCGCGCTCGCCGACTCGGGCTCGGTGAACCCGAACGACCGGTCCACATCGGCGGTCGCGGGCGGCTCGCGCGCCGTGAAGGACGTCTTCGACCCCGGCTCGACCGGCAAGGTGGTCACCATGGCCGCGGCCCTGGAGGGCGGCCACTGGAACCCGGACAGCCGGTTCACCGTGCCGTACAGCTACACGACGCCGAACGGGCAGACGTTCCACGACTCGCACCAGCACCCCGTGCAGCGGCTGACCCTCACGGGCGTGCTGGCCCAGTCGTCGAACACCGGGACCGTGCAGGTCGGCGAGAAGATCCCGATCCAGGAGCGTCAGGACTACCTGGAGAAGTTCGGCTTCGGGCAGCCGACCGGCCTGGGCCTGCCGGGCGAGTCCGTGGGCCTGATGCCGCCCGCCGACGTCGCGGACTGGGACGGCCGCACGCAGTACACGGTGCTGTTCGGGCAGGGCCTGTCCGTCAACGCCATGCAGGCCACCAGCGTGTTCTCCACGGTCGCGAACGGCGGTGTGCGGATGACGCCCACGCTCTTCGAGGGCTCGACCAGCCCGGACGGCGAGACGACGCCGGCGGAGCGCGCTCCCGGGCACCGGGTGATCTCGGAGAACACCGCCGACACCCTCCTGCGGATGATGGAGGCCGTGACCGAGGACGGCGGTACCGGCGTCAAGGCCGCCGTGCCGGGCTACCGGGTGGCGGGCAAGACCGGTACCGCGCAGATGCCCGCCGGGAACGGCTGGACGTTCATGGCGTCCTTCATCGGCGTCGCCCCGGCCGACGACCCCCGCTACACGGTCGGCGTCTTCCTCAAGAGCCCGCACAGCTCGATCTTCGGTGGTGACGTCGCGGCGCCGGTGTTCAGCGACATCATGGGGTTCACGCTGCAGAAGATGGACGTGCCGCCGAGCACGACGGAGCACGAGCGGCTCAAGACCGAGTGGTAGCGCGGGCGGCGGCGCGAGCCGCCGCCGCCCGCCCGACGACCGCTCCGGTCAGGAGTCCGCGATCTGCACGGCGGCGCCCAGCGTCGCCGTCAGGACCGACTCGATGGCGAACCTGGTGGCCTCGGCGAGGTCGACGGCGTCCGGGTCCAGCAGCCACTGGAGCTGCAGGCCGTCCATGACGGCGATGACGGCGTTGGCGGCGCGCTCGGCCTCGCCGTCGGGCAGGTTGACGTCGCGCTCCCGCGCGATCTCGCCCACCGCCTGCGCGATCTCGCCGCGCAGCACGGAGAACCGCTGCGCGACCCAGCTCGACGCCGGGTGGCCGTCGGTCACGGACTCGCCGGTCAGCACCGCGTACGCCTGCACGATGCCGCGCCGGTCGGCGTTCAGCCGCGCCGTCGTGACCAGGTGCCGGAACAGGTCCATCCCGCCGGGGATGTGCTTGCCCTCCAGGTGCTGCACGTCCACGCGGTCGCGGTACTCGAGCACCTCCCACAGCAGCTTGTCCTTGCTGCCGAAGTGGTGCAGCACGCCGGCGTGGGTGATCCCGACCTGGGCGGCGACGTCGACCAGCGAGCCCTGGTGGTAGCCCTTGGAGCCGAACACCCGGGTGGCCGCGGCCAGGATCTCCTCCCGGCGGTGGGCGCGGGTGGGTCGCTTGGCCTTCGGGGCAGCCTGCTCGGTCGCTTCGGACATGCCCCCACGATACGGACGTGATGCAGCGCCAGATCCTGGAGCAGGTGATGGAGCTGCGCGAGCGGCTGGGGTTCTCGGTGGTGCTCATCACGCACGACGTGCCACCTGCGCTCGGGTGCGCCGGCGGGGGCCGAGCTGCCGGACCTGGTGGCGCGGTAGGTCGCATAAGTAGTGCCGCGAAGCCGCAGGTCAACGCTAGCCTGGCGCCATGTCTGCGAACGATCTGGTCTGGCTGTTGATCCCGCTGTGCGCGCTGCTCGCGGTGATCTTCGGCGGCGTGCTCATCACGCGCCAGCAGAAGAAGGTCGGCCCGGGTCTTCCGCCGTCGGCGGCCCAGGGAACCGCCAGTGGCTTCGAGCAGGCGGCGGGGGAGACCCGTGAGGACTTCGTCCGCCGGCACCGCAACCGGCCGGGAGTGGTCGCCAATGGCGCGACGCTGGTGGACCTGTACGACCGGATCCGGGTGCTCGAGGAACGCCTCGCGGCGGTCGAGAGCGGCCAGGAGGACCAGGCGAGCACCTGAGTCTGTCTACATGCACTCAGACCGACGTCGGGCGGTCCAAGCTCGTTACCACTCGCACTATCAGAACATCACGATATCCTGATAAGTTGGCTCGGGATGTGGAGATAGATGAGGCGGTGTTCGAGTGGCTGGTCGGATTGGACGAGGATTCCTTCGTCCAGGTCCGTGCTGCGATCAACGTGTTACGTGACCGGGGGCCGCAGCTCGGGCGCCCGTTGGTGGACTCAATCGTGGGGTCGCGGCACAAGAACATGAAGGAACTGAGGCCCGGTTCGTCGGGCCGCAGTGAGTTGCGGGTGTTGTTTGCGTTCGACCCGTCTCGGTCGGCGATCTTGCTGGTCGCCGGTGACAAGGCCGGGCGGTGGCAAGATTGGTACCGCACTGCGATCGGGCTTGCTGATGACCGCTACGACGTGCACCTGCAGCGTCTCCAGGAGAAGGAGGGGAACGATGACCAGGAATCTTGACGACCTGGACCGTGCTCGGCCGGTCGACCCGGACAAGCTTGCCGCCGCTGAGGCTGGGCTGCTGGCACGGCAGCGTGCTTTCCAGCTGCGTGAGCTGCGCGCCCAGATGGATCTGACTCAGGCCGAGCTGGCTGAGCGGATGCACGTCGGGCAGAACCGTGTATCCCAGATTGAGTCCGGCGGAGCCGAGTCCACGCGTCTCGACACCCTGCGCCGTTATGCCCAGGCCCTGGGTGGGACCCTGAGCGTCGAGGTCACCATTGGCGACCACAGGTACATCGTCGCCTGATCATCACCCGGCCGAACCGGTCGGCGGGTGCGACGAGGTGCGCGATGATGCGCGGGTCGCCGTATCCAGTTGTGCCGACCTGCGTACGGGGATGATGTGACTGAGTTTCGAGCTGGCTGGCTCACATTTCCCGTGTCAGCCGAGGTAGCCGCTTTGGTCGTTGACATCCTGGAGGAGTTGATCGGCAGGAACGCGCTGTCACTCGGAGAGGCCGTGGCTCGGATCAACGCGCAGTGGGGCCATCTCGACATGACGAGCGCGACAGATATCTCGTTGCACGAAACCGGGTTCTTCTGGGCGACCGTCATGTTGTACGAGGAACCGATCCCGGACTGGTGGGAAGGGGCTGACCGCTCGGAGTGGACACGACGCCCCGCTCCACCAGTTGACTCAGGATGCTGGACGGTCTCGGGGGAGCGGGGATAAGTACCGGACGCGACGCCCGGGCCTCAGGCCGGGCGGTCAGTCGGTCAGCTTGGGTGACTCGTGCTCGCGAACTTAACCCAGCAGATCTGACGTCGCGGGCGCTACTCGTGGCTCGACTTCTGGTCACCATCGCCCAAACTCAGCGAGCTAGCCTCGCCAGCCTCCTGCTCGGCGCCCTCCGGACTGGACGGAGTCGTCATGCAGTGCGGACACATTTCAATACTACTTCAGAAGTCCTACGCCCGGCTTTTTGAGGGCGGTGCTGCTCGAAAGCCCGGTAGTCTTGGATTCAGCGTGGAGCGAGCATGAGACCGAGAAGCGAGTTGGACGGCCTCGCGGCGGAATTGGCCAAGCGAGTGGACGCTGGCGCTCGACTGGATACGTCGGAAATGGCTCTGGGGCTGAGGGCATCCGGACTATCTGTTGTCGAGACCTGTGTCGTGCTAGCCAAGGGTCTCGGCCTGACTGCCGTTGATGCCCAAGAGCTACTGGTGCGCCTTGCAGCCTCGGGCGCGGACACCTACTTCGTGGATCGCACGGACCAGTTTGCGCGTGATCTTGCGGAGAAGTTCCCCTGGTTTCAGGACCCGCTTGAACCGTACCTCGACGAGTCGGACGCAGGATTCGCTTACGTCTTTTTCGCAGTCGAGGTGACGCCGGAGATAGTAAAGTCGTTCATCGCGAGCGAGGAAAGCGGAACCAATAGTGATCTGGACTGGCGGGGCGTGGTGGCGTTCCTGGACGAATGGCACTCGCGAGGTCTCCAGGACGTCGACAACGTGATTAAGGCGTCCTTTCTCCTGCAGTTTCCGCCGTCGGGAGCGCCCGGATACGGGCTTGTGCGCGATCTCCCTGCTGCTCTACATGAAAGTTTCCACATAGTCAGGCCTCATGGGTGAAGGCTGGCTCGGCGGGAACGATTGAACCGTCGAGTTCAGTTCCTGTGAGTCAACGGTGCCCCCTTGGTTCTTCGCGTGCCCTGGCACTGGATTGCCGAGTCTGTGTCAGGACCACCCCACAACCACCACCCAAGGCCCACAGACGGGACAAGCCCCTCCGCCGCGAGACGGTAGGTTCTTCTCCGTGACATCCCCGTTCGACCGGATCCGCCCGGCCGCCACGACAGCGCGCCAGGTCTCGGACCTCGCCGTCGCGTTCGGCCTCACCATCGCACCAGGTCATCCCGCAGATGCCGCGGTCACCTGCGTGGCCTCTGACAACCGCGTGGCGAGGCAGGGGGACCTCTTCGTGGCCCTCCCCGGCGCCCGCGCGCACGGCGCGCAGTTCGCCGCGGACGCCGTCGGGCGCGGGGCCACGGCGATCCTGACAGACGCGCGCGGAGCCGAGCTGCTCACACAACAGACGAGCACACCGGTCGTCATCGCCGACGACCCCCGCGCCATCCTCGGCCAGGTTGCCGCCTGGGTGCTGGGCAACCCCGCCGAGGAGCTGATGACCTTCGGCGTCACCGGCACCAACGGCAAGACCACCACCACCTACCAGCTCGACCACCTGCTGCGAGCGCTGGGCTGGAAGGGCGGCCTGATCGGCACCGTCGAGACCCGCTCCGGGGACCGCGTCATCCCGAGCACGCTGACCACGCCCGAGGCGGCCGACCTGCAGGCCCTGCTCGCCGCCATGCGCGAGGACCACGTGCGCACGCTCGCCATGGAGGTCTCCTCCCACGCGCTCGCGCAGCACCGGGTCGACGGCGTCGTGTTCGGCGTCGCCGGGTTCACCAACCTGACCCAGGACCACCTCGACTTCCACGGCGACTTCGAGTCCTACTTCGCCACCAAGGCAGACCTGTTCACGCCCGCCCGCGCCCGGCGCGGCGTCGTCACCATCGACGACGCCTGGGGCGAGCGCATGGCGCAGGCCGCGCAGATCCCCGTCGCGACTCTCACCACGCTTCCCGGCAAGGTCGCCGATTGGACCGTGACCGACACCGTGCCGTCCGGCACTGGGTCCGCCTTCACCCTGACGCACCGCGACGGGCGCACCCTGCGCACCTCCACCTCCCTGCCGGGCGGCTACAACGTCGCCAACGCGGCCCTCGCGGTCACTATGGTGCTCGAGGGCGGCTCGGACATCCGCGACGTGACCGAGGCGCTCGCGGCCGCCGACGGCCTGAGCGCTACCGTCCCCGGCCGCATGGAGGTGCTCGCCACCGAGCCGCGCGTGGTCGTGGACTTCGCGCACAACACGGAGGCGCTCGAGCTCTCGCTGGCGGCCCTGCGTCCGACGACGGCGGGCCGGCTCGCCGTCGTGTTCGGCGCCACCGGCGACCGGGACCCCGGCAAGCGGCCCTTCATGGGCGCGGCCGCTGTCCGCGGCGCGGACGTGGTCTACGTGACGGACGACGACCCTCACGACGAGGACGCGGCGAAGGTGCGGGCCGAGGTGCTCGCGGGCACCGGCCCTCACACAGGACCAGGCAACGGCCAGGGCGCCGCGCCGGGACGCCTCGTCGATGCGGCGGACGACAGCGGCTCGCGTACGGTTGAGGTCCACGAGGTCGCCCCGCGCGCGGATGCGATCCGCGCCGCGATCCTCGCGGCCGGCCCGGACGACACGGTGCTGGTCGCGGGCCGCGGGCACGAGACGGTCCAGGAGATCGCCGGCGTGGACCACCTGCTCGACGACCGCGTCGAGGCGCGCGCCGCGCTGGCGGCACGGGCCGCTCCGGGCTCCGGGCAGGACGCTGAGCAGGACTCCGAGCAGGACCCCATGCAGGAGAGGACGACACAGGCATGATCGAGCTGACTGCGGCACAGGTCGCCGCAGCCACCGGCGGGCGGCTGCACGCCGACCCGGACGTGACGGTCACGGGGTCGGTGGTCATCGACTCGCGCGACGCGGCACCCGGTGCGCTGTTCGTGGCGCTGCCGGGCGAGCGGGTCGACGGGCACGACTTCGCTGCCACCGCGGTGGCAGCGGGCGCGGCCCTGGTGCTGGCCTCCCGCGAGCTGGACGGCCTGCCGACCGTCGTGGTGGACGACCCGCAGACCGCCCTCGGCGACCTCGCACGGCACGTCCTGGCGACGGTCCGCGGCGGGGCCGGCGGCGTCGGGCCCAAGGTCGTGGCCGTGACCGGCTCGGTCGGCAAGACCACCACCAAGGACCTGCTCGGCCAGCTCCTCACTCCGGAAGCAGGGGGAGAGCACGCGATCATCTTCCCCAAGGGCTCGTTCAACAACGAGATCGGCCTCCCGCTGACCGTCCTGCGGGTCACCGCTGCCACGCGCTACCTGGTGCTCGAGATGGGCGCCGACCGCGTCGGCAACATCGCCTACCTCACGCGCATCGCGCCGCCCGACGTCGGCGTCGTGCTGCGGGTCGGCGTCGCGCACGTCGGCCACTTCGGCAGCGTCGAGGCCATCGCGAAGACCAAGGGCGAGATGGTGACGGGCGTCGTCGACGGCGGCACGGTCGTGCTCAACGCCGACGACCTGCGCGTCGCCGAGATGGCGGGCCAGGCCGCGCCCACCACCACCGTGCAGACGTTCGGGACGATCCCGTCCGCCGACGTCCGCGCCGAGGACATCGAGGTCGACCCCGCGGGCCGGGCGAGCTTCGTGCTTCGCGTCTCGCGCGCGGGCGACGCCGACGCGCAGCGCGCCGACGTCGCGCTCCAGCTCGTCGGGCCGCACCACGTGAGCAACGCGCTCGCGGCGGCGACGGCAGCGCTGCGCCTCGGCGTGCCCGTGGCCGACGTCGCGAAGCGGCTCTCGTCGGCCACGGCGCAGAGCCCGCACCGCATGGCCGTTACCGAGCGGCCCGACGGCGTCACCGTGATCGACGACGCGTACAACGCGAACCCGGACTCGATGAAGGCCGCGCTGCGCACCCTCGCGGTGATGGCCGGCCGGACCCGCCGCTCGGTGGCGGTGCTCGGCGGGATGCACGAGCTCGGCGACGGCTCGCGCGCCGCGCACGACGAGATCGGGCGCCTCGTGGTCCGGCTGAACATCAAGCAGCTCGTCGTGGTCGGCGACGACGCTTATCACATCCACGAGGGCGCCATGCAGGAGGGGTCCTGGGGCTCGGAGTCGATCTTCGTCCCTGACCTGGCCGCCGCCCGCCTGCTGCTGGACGAGTCGCTGGAGCCGGGCGACGTCGTGCTCGTGAAGGCGTCCCACGGGGCCAACCTGGCCGAGCTCGGGGACCACCTGTCGATGGCCAAGACCGTAGAGGACAACAACAAGTGATCGCGATCCTGGTCAGCGCCGCCGTGGCGCTGCTCGTCGCCCTGCTGGGCACTCCGGTCTTCATCCGGTTCCTGCTCCACAAGAACTACGGCCAGTTCGTCCGCGAGGACGGCCCGACCGGGCACTTCACCAAGCGCGGCACACCCCAGATGGGCGGCGTCGTCATCATCGCCGCGACCGTGATCGGGGTCGCGGCCTCGATGCTGATGTCGCAGCGGCTGCCGAGCGTGTCGGCGCTGCTCGCGCTCTATCTCATGGCGGGCCTCGGCCTGGTCGGCTTCCTCGACGACTTCACCAAGATCCGCAAGCAGCGCTCCCTCGGCCTGACCCCGCGCGCCAAGCTGATCGGGCAGGGCGCCGTCGGCATCTCGTTCGCCGTGCTCGCGCTGCAGTTCCCCAACGAGAACTCGCGCACCCCGGCGTCGACCAAGATCTCGTTCCTGCGCGACACCGAGTTCGACCTGGCCTTCGCCGGCGCCACCATCGGCCTCATCCTCTTCGTGATCTGGGCCAACCTGCTGGTGTCCGCCTGGTCCAACGCGGTGAACGTGACCGACGGCCTGGACGGCCTGGCCACCGGCGTCTCGATCATCACGTTCGGCGCGTACGTGCTGGTCGGGATCTGGCAGCTCAACCAGTCGTGCCAGTTCCTCGCCACAGCCGGTCCACGGTGTTACGAGGTGCGCGACCCGCAGGACCTCGCGGTCGTCGCCGCCGCCGTCACGGGCGCCTGCGTCGGGTTCCTGTGGTGGAACGCCAACCCCGCCAAGATCTTCATGGGCGACACCGGCTCTCTCGCCCTGGGCGGCGCCCTCGCCGGCTTGTCGATCCTGTCGCGGACCGAGCTGCTCGCGGTGATGCTCGGTGGGCTGTTCGTGCTCATCGTCTCCTCGGTCGTGATCCAGGTCGGATACTTCAAGATGACCGGCAAGCGCGTCTTCAAGATGGCACCGCTGCAGCACCACTTCGAGCTGTCCGGGTGGGGCGAGGTCACCATCGTCATCCGGTTCTGGCTCATCGCGGGCCTGCTCGCGGGCCTGGGCATGGGCATCTTCTACGCCGAGTGGGTCGCCCAGTGACCGGTCCGGCCGGCGCCGACACCTACGGCGCCGTCGAGCCGCGCGTACCCCTGACCGAGGCCCGGGTGGTCCTGGCGGGCCTCGGCGTCACCGGCCGGGCGCTGCAGCGCGTCCTGACGCCGCGCGTCGCCTCGCTCGTCACGGTGGACGACAAGGCCGACGACGCCGACCACAGCCGCCTCGACGCCGACGCCGCGGCCGCCGTGCTGGCCCAGGCCGACCTGCTCGTCGCCTCCCCGGGATTCGCGCCGCACCACCCCGTCGTCGCCGCCGCGCTGGCGGCGGGCGTGCCCGTGTGGAGCGAGATCGAGCTGGCGTGGCGCCTGCGCGTCGACCGCCTCGGCTCCGACGAGCCCGCACCGTGGCTCGGGATCACCGGGTCCAACGGCAAGACCACCACCGTGGAGATGCTGGCGGCGATCCTGCGCGCCGCGGGCCTGCGCACCGCCGCCGTCGGCAACGTGGGGCGGCCCCTCGTGGAGGCGGCCCTCGATCCCACCCTCGACGTCGTAGCGGTGGAGCTGTCGAGCTTCCAGCTCCACTTCACGAACACGATGTCGCTGGAGGCGGGCGCGGTCCTCAACGTCTCGCCCGACCACCTCGACTGGCACGGCTCGATCGACGCGTACACCCGCGACAAGGGCCGCATCTACGAGAACACCCAGGTGGCGTGCGTCTACAACGTCGCGGACCCGACGACCGAGGAGCTGGTGCGGGAGGCCGACGTCGTCGAAGGCGCCCGCGCCGTCGGCTTCGTGGCGGGCACCCCCGGCCCGGGCGACCTCGGGCTGGTCGACGGCGTCCTGGTGGACCGCGCCTTCCACGCCGCCCACGACGACCCGGACCGCCGCAAGAGCGCCGCCGAGCTCGGCACCCTCGAGGACCTGAAGCAGCTCGGCGACCACAACGGCGTCGTGCCCACGCACATCGTCGCGGACGCCCTGGCCGCCGCCGCCCTGGCCCGCGCGCACGGCGTGCCCGCGGCCGCCGTCCGCGACGGCCTGCGGTCCTTCGGCCCGAGCGAGCACCGCATCCAGCGCATCGCGGAGGCCGACGGCGTCACCTACGTCAACGACTCGAAGGCGACGAACGCCCACTCCGCGGCCGCCTCGCTGGCCGGCTTCGCCCACGGCACGGTGGTCTGGATCGCGGGCGGACTGGCCAAGGGCGCGACGTTCGACGAGCTCGTGTCGTCCCGTGCGGACCGCATGCGCGCCGCCGTCGTCATCGGGGCTGACCCGAAGCCGCTGGCCGACACGCTGGTCCGACACGCGCCGCAGATCCCGGTGGTCGTGATCGATCCCGGTGACACTGGGACCGTGATGCGCCGGGCGGTAGCAGCGGCGCGGGACCTGGCGCAGCCGGGGGACACCGTGCTGCTGGCCCCGGCGGGCGCGTCGCAGGACCAGTTCGTCTCGTACGCCCAGCGCGGCGAGGAGTTCGCCAAGGTCGTGCGTGAGCTCACCACCACGCACTGACGCGCGGGAGGGGCACGGGATGGCCACGACGGGAACGAGTCGCAGCGCAACCGAGCGTTCCTGGCTGGGCCAGTGGAACTCCAACGTCTCCAGCTACTACCTCCTGGTGGGCACTACCGGCCTGTTGACCGTGATCGGCCTGATCATGGTGCTGTCCAGCTCGACGGTGACGTCGATCGCCGAGGGGCAGTCGCCGTACGCCGCGTTCCTGGTCCAGGCGCAGTACGCGCTGATGGGCCTGCCCGTGCTGGTGGTCGCCGCGCACCTGCCCGTCCGCTGGTACAAGCGCCTCGCGCTGCCCGGGATCCTGATCGCGGCCGGTCTGCTGGTGGCGGTGATCTTCCTCGGCGTGGTCCGGAACGGCCAGCAGAACTGGATCCTGCTGGGGCCGTTCTCGTTCCAGCCGTCCGAGCTCGCCAAGCTCGCGCTCGCCATCTGGCTCGGCACCGTGCTGGGCCGCAAGCACGCCCTGCTGGGCAGCTGGTCGCACGCGATCCTGCCCGCGGTGCCGGGCGCGGTGGTGATTCTCGGCCTGGTGCTCGCCGGGGGTGACCTCGGCACCGCGCTCGTGATGGGCCTCTTGGTGGCGGGGGCTTTCTTCGTCGCCGGCGTGCCCCTGTCGCTGATGGGCCTCGGCGGCGCGGTCGCGGCGTTCGTCGTCGGCTACGTGTTCATCCTGCAGCAGGACGGCGGGGACCGCCTGCAGCGCATCGTCGCGACCTACGGCGCCTCGTGCGACAAGGCCACGGAGTGCTACCAGTCCCTGCACGGCCTGTTCGGGCTGGGCACGGGCGGGCTGTGGGGTGTGGGCCTGGGCGGCAGCCGCGAGAAGTGGAGTTATCTGCCTGAGGCCCACAACGACTTCATCTTCGCGGTCATCGGCGAGGAGCTGGGCCTGTTCGGCACGGTGCTGGTCCTCGCGCTGTTCGCGGTGCTCGGGCTCACGATGAGCCGCGTGATCCGGCGGCACACCGACCCGTTCGTCAAGGTGACCACGGCCGCCGTCGCCTGCTGGATCGTGGGCCAGGCGTTCGTGAACATCGGCGTGGTGATCGGCGTCCTGCCGGTGATCGGCGTGCCGCTCCCGCTGGTGTCCGCCGGCGGCTCGGCGCTGATCACTACGATGGCGGCGCTCGGGATGGTGATTTCCTTCGCCCGGTCGGAGCCAGGGGCTGCCAAGGCACTGGCCGCACGCGGTAGCGTCGTCCGCAAGTCGCTGGCTGTGCTGGGCGGCGCGGTCCGTAGACGGTAGAAATGTGCACGGCGGTTCCTTCTGTGACGAGATCCTGCACATCGATCCCGCACAGCCGGCCGCATCGGGTCCGCCCGGGCAGTACGCCCGGGCGACGACGAGAAGGTGATGATGAGCTCAGCAGTTGTGTCGGTGGTGCTCGCCGGAGGCGGCACCGCGGGACACGTGAACCCCCTGCTCGCGGTGGCCGACGAGGTGCGGCGCCGGCAGCCCGGCGCGCGCGTGCTCGCGCTCGGCACCACCACCGGTCTGGAGGCCGAGCTGGTGCCGGCCCGCGGCTACGAGCTGCGGCCCGTCCCGCGCGTGCCGATGCCGCGCCGCCCGAGCCCCGATCTGCTGCGGCTGCCGGGCCGGCTGGCCGCGGCCGTGAAGGTCGCCGAGGACGCGATCGACGAGATCGGCGCGCAGGCGGTGATCGGGTTCGGTGGGTACGTCGCGACCCCGGCGTACCTCGCGGCCCGGCGCAAGGACGTGCCGATCGTGATCCACGAGCAGAACGCCCGGCCTGGCCTGGCCAACCGGCTCGGTGCCCGCTGGGCGGCCCGCGTGGGCCTCACGTTCGCCGGCACGCCGCTGCGCGGCGGCGTCCTGACGGGCCTGCCGCTGCGCCAGGCGATCGCCGCCCTCGTGCAGGAGCGTGAGGCCGACGCCGCTGGCGTGCGCGTCCGGGCCGCCGCCGAGCTGGGCCTGGACCCGGCGCTGCCGACCCTCGTGGTCACCGGCGGCTCGTCGGGTGCGCTGAACGTGAACCGCGCGGTCCAGGGTGCCGCGGCCCAGATCCTCGCGGCGGGTGCGCAGGTGCTGCACCTGACCGGCAAGGGCAAGGCCGACGAGGTGCGCGAGGCGGTCGCCGCCCTCGACCCCGGCCGTTACCAGGTGCGCGAGTACCTCGAGCAGATGGAGCTCGCCTACGCGGTGGCCGACCTCGTGGTCTGCCGCTCCGGCGCGGGCTCCGTGGCCGAGCACGCGGCGCTCGGCATCCCCGCCATCTACGTGCCGCTGCCCATCGGCAACGGCGAGCAGCGGCTCAACGCGGCCCCGCTGGTCCAGGCGGGCGGCGGTGTGCTGGTGGACGACGCCGACCTCACACCCGACTGGGTGTCCCGAGAAGTCCCAGCGCTGCTCGCGGACCGCGAGCGGCTCGGTGTCATGGCGAAGGCCGCACGGTCGGCCGGCACCAGCGACGGCGCCGCGCGCGTGGTCGATCTCGTCGAACAAGCCGTACGGTCAGCAGGTACCGACACCTCGGAGGTCAGGTCATGAGCACCACGGTCACGGATCAGATGGCGGATCAGGTCGCGAGGCTCGGGCGCGTCCACATGATCGGCATCGGCGGGGCGGGCATGTCCGTCGTCGCCCGCCTGCTCGCCGGGCGCGGGGTGCCCGTGCAGGGCTCCGACGCCGCCGAGTCGGACACGCTGGAGGCCCTGCGGGCCGCGGGCGTCAAGGTCTGGGTCGGGCACGATCCGGCCCGCCTCACAGGCGTGGACACCGTGGTGATCTCCAGCGCCGTGCACGAGGACAACCCCGAGCTCTCCGCGGCCCGTGCCCGCCGGTTGAACGTGCTGCACCGCTCCCAGGCGCTGGCCGCCCTCATGGAGGGGTCGCGCGGCATCGCCGTCGCGGGCGCGCACGGCAAGACGACGACGTCGGCGATGATCGCGACGATCCTGCGCGAGGCTGGCCTGGACCCGTCGTACGCGATCGGCGGCACCGTGCGCACAGCGAACGGGTCGACGCCTGGCGGCTACCTTGGCACGTCCGACATCCTCGTGGCGGAGGCTGACGAGTCGGACGGCTCGTTCCTCAACTACACGCCCACCATCGCGGTGGTGACGAACGTCGAGGCGGACCACCTGGACCATTACGGTACCGAGGAGGCTTTCAAGGGGGCGTTCATCCGGTTTGCGCGCCGCCTGGGGTCCGAGGGCTGGCTCATCGCCTGCGCCGACGACGAGGGCTCGCTCTCAGTGGGCGCCACGATCTGCGCCACGGGCGGCCACGTCATCACCTACGGCACCGACGCCACCGCCCGCGTGCGGGTCACCGACATCTCCACGACGCCGGAGGGTACGACGGCGGTGCTGCGCGGCGACATCCTGGGCACCAACGAGCAGGTGGCCGACAACGCCGGTGCGCCCACCACGGTGCCGGGCCTCCAGATGCGGCTGTCGGTCCCTGGCAAGCACAACGTGCTCAACGCGACCGCCGCCGTCATCGCCGCGGTGCAGCTGGGCGTGGCGCCCGAGCAGGCGATCGCCGGCGTCGAGGCGTTCGTCGGCACGGGCCGCCGCTTCGAGGAGAAGGGCATGGCCGACGGCGTGCGCGTCATCGACGACTACGCCCATCACCCCACGGAGATCCGGGCCATCCTGACGGCCGCCCGTGAGATCGCCGACGGCGGCCGCGTGCTCGTCCTGTTCCAGCCGCACCTGTACTCGCGCACCAGGATCTTCGCCGAGAGCTTCGCCAAGGAGCTGTCCGCCGCCGACGAGGTGGTGGTCACGGACATCTACGGGGCACGCGAGGAGCCCGACCCCTCGGTCACACCAGGCACCATCGTCGACCTCATGACTGATCACGACGCCGTCTACGCGGTGCCGGACCGCCTCGACGCCGCGCACGCGATCGCCGACCTCGCCCGGCCGGGCGACGTGGTGCTCACGGTGGGCGCCGGCGACGTCACGCAGCTCGGCCCCGCCATCCTGGCGCGGCTGAACGGCCGCGTGGCGACGGAGTCGCCGACCGGCGCGGGGCTGGGCGAGGACTGATGCGACCGCCCGCGCGCCCTCGCGTCGCGGGCACGGCACGGCCGCGCCCCGCAGGCCAGGGTTCGGCACAGCAGGAAGATCAGGGCCGGGAGGCCACGGGCTCGACCGCCCGGGGTGCGCGGGCCCAGGAGACCGCCGAGCGGGCTCCCGGGCCGGACCGTCCTCGGCGCGCGTCGTCGACGGGGGCCCCGGCCGAGGGATACCCGGCCGAACGACCGGCTCCGCAGCGTCGGTCCGCGCAGGGCCGGGCCGCGGAGCGTCCGGCCCAGGCGCCGGCCCGGCCGGGGCGTTCCGAGACGGGCGGTCCCGGGACGAGCCGCACCGAGACGGGCCGGGCGGCGCCGTCGGGCGCCCGGGACGGCGTGGTCTCGGACCAGCTCGCCGACCGCCTCGCCGAACGCACGGCGATGGCCCGCTATCGCGTGTGGCGGCGGATCGGCTGGACCGCGTTCACCCTGGCTGCCGTCGCGGGGCTGGTGTGGGCGGCGTTCTTCTCGTCGCTGCTGGCGCTCGACCCGGAGCAGGTGCGGGTCTCGGGCGAGGGCACGACCGTCGACGCCGGGCAGGTGCGCGACGCCGTGACGGATCAGGCGGGCGTGCCGCTGCCGCGGATCGACACGGTAGGGCTGCGCGAGGAGATCCTCGCGATGAACGCCGTCAAGGACGTGCGGATCTCGCGGGTCTGGCCGGACGGCCTGGCGGTACACCTCACGTCCCGCGAGCCGGTGGCCGCGGTGCCGCAGCCGGGCGACGTGTACGCCCTGATGGACGCCGAGGGCGTGCGGGTGGGCACCGCGGACGACGTCCCGGAGGACCTGCCGTCGATAGTGGTCTCGCTGGCCGACGGCGAGGCCGGCGCGCGCGCGATGGACGCGGCCCTCGCCGTCCTGGGCGCGCTGCCGCCGAAGCTTGGCTCCGACATCCGGACGGTGAGCGCGGCGACGCAGGACGACGTGCGCACCACGCTGTCCGACGGGCGCGTGATCCGGTGGGGGAGCGGCGCGCAGGTCGAGCTGAAGACCAGGGTGGCGCAGACGCTGCTCGAGGCGGAGCCGTCGGCGACGACCATCGACGTGTCGGCGCCGGCCCTGCCGGTCACCAGCGAATGACAGCGATGTGATTTCTCGCGTGCATCGGTGCGCGACACGCGCAACGATGTCTTCGACACACCTCGACGACGCACTTACCGTCGAACTCAGCAGCAACCTGACATAACTCTAACCCTCTACCTCAACCTGAGACTTTGGGAGGGATGAGAGTCGGGACTCGGGACCCGAATCGAAAGGCGACGACGTGGCAACTCCGCAGAACTACCTGGCAGTAATCAAGGTGGTCGGTATCGGCGGCGGTGGTGTGAACGCCGTCAACCGCATGATCGAGGTCGGCCTCAAGGGCGTCGAGTTCATCGCGATCAACACTGACGCACAGGCACTCCTGATGTCCGACGCCGACGTCAAGCTCGACGTCGGCCGCGAGCTCACGCGCGGCCTCGGTGCCGGCGCGGACCCGGAGGTCGGCAAGAAGGCCGCCGAGGACCACGCCGAGGAGATCGAGGACGTCCTGCGCGGCGCAGACATGGTCTTCGTCACCGCGGGCGAGGGCGGCGGCACGGGCACGGGCGGCGCCCCGGTGGTGGCGCGGATCGCGCGCTCGCTCGGCGCGCTGACCGTCGGCGTCGTGACACGCCCCTTCACGTTCGAGGGCCGACGCCGCGCGGTGCAGGCCGACAGCGGCATCGAGAACCTGCGCGACGAGGTCGACACGCTGATCGTGATCCCGAACGACCGGCTCCTGTCGATGTCGGACCGGAACGTGTCCGCGATCGCGGCGTTCCACTCGGCCGACCAGGTGCTGCACTCCGGCGTGCAGGGCATCACGGACCTGATCACCACGCCGGGCCTGATCAACCTCGACTTCGCGGACGTGAAGTCGGTCATGCAGGGCGCGGGCTCGGCCCTCATGGGCATCGGCTCGGCACGGGGCGAGGACCGCGCGGTGCAGGCCGCCGAGCTGGCGATCTCGTCGCCGCTGCTGGAGGCGTCGATCGACGGTGCCCACGGCGTGCTGCTCTCGATCCAGGGCGGCAGCGACCTGGGCCTCTTCGAGGTGCACGAGGCCGCGCGCCTGGTGCAGGAGGCCGCGCACCCGGAGGCGAACATCATCTTCGGTACGGTCATCGACGACGCCCTGGGCGACGAGGTGCGGGTCACCGTCATCGCCGCGGGCTTCGACGGCGGCCTGCCCAAGGAGCGCAAGGACAGCCGGGCGCTCGGCCAGGTGTCGGGTGCGGTCGGGGCCGGTGCGGTGCCGGCCACGCGCAGCCCCGCCACGGCGCCGGTCCCGCTGCCCGACGTGTCGGACGCCGCCCGGCGGGCGCCCGAGCACCAGGGCGTGAACGGCATGCCGCCGTCGGTCCCGCCGGCGCACCAGCCCTCGCCGGTCTCGACGCTGCCCCGCGTGATCGACGACGAGGGTTCGGACGACGTGCCCCGCACGCTGGACGAGCCGGCCGTCGTCGTGCAGGGCTCGTTCAACCGGCAGGAGGTCGGGCGCAAGCAGGGCGAGCGCGTGGAGGTGCCGCCGCTGTACGACGAGAACCCGCGCCGGACCTCCGAGGACCTGGACGTCCCGGACTTCCTGAAGTGATCGGCCGGGTAACCTCACACAGGTGAGCGACACCCGGAGTCTTGCAGGCGTGGGCCCCCGCCGAAGGGGGGGCGGGGGGGTCGCGCTTTTATAGCACGGGCGGGGGGGCGGGAGGCCCCCCCCCGGGGGGGCCGGGGGGCGGGGGGGGGGGGGGGGCCCCCGATGGTCCTGGGGTGGGTGATGGGGCCAGTGCCAGCGCGCAGACCTACCGCGAGG
>NZ_JBHUUX010000059.1:0-37062 GCF_042670845.1 Promicromonospora sp. NPDC057138
GGAGCACGGACGCCCGTGGATGTGGTCGAGCATCACGGTGATGCACCGGCGCCCCATTTCGGCGAATTCGGGGCGCACCGTCGTCAGCGGCGGGAACATGAACGCAGTCTTGGGGATGTCGTAGAACCCGATCACGCTGACGCCCTGCGGTATCCGGCGCCCTGCCTTGTGCAGGGCGCGCATCAGCCCCATGGCCATCTGGTCGTTCGCCGCGAAGACCGCGGTTCGCAGACGGTAGCGACGCCCATGCCGGCATCGGCCACGCACACAGCACCCTGGGCGGTACCGACCTGGCCCGAACGCACTACGAGCACGCCTACGTCATCTACGCCGAGCTCGAACAGCGCAACGTCGTGGAACGCTCCTTCGCCCTGACCAAGCAATGGCGCGGACGGGCCACCCGCTACGACAAGCTAGCCATCACCTACCGCGCCGCGACTATCCTGTCCGCCTGCCTCATCTGGTCACGCCATGTAGGAGACATGCCTGTCAGTCTCTCAAGTGGCTGGTCTGGGACTGGCTGGTCAGGCTGGCACCGTCCCGCCGGCACTCGTGACTCGAAACACGCCCGGCTCCCCGCTTCGTGCGGGGATGCCCTTGCTTGGACTCGTCCGTGTGTCGGCGGACCGGCGCCGACCTGGCCCACCTCGATGACCTGATCAGAAGCATGTCCGACCCCGCGCCAAGACCGACGCTCTGGACGCCGTCCGCGCCGCGCGTGACGTGCTCGGCCTACCCGCTGACCAGCTGCGTGACTACCGGGCCGGGCAGATCGCCGGGGCACTGCAGGTTCTGACCACCGCCCGCGACCGCCTCGCCCACGACCGGACCGCACAGGTCAACGCCCTGACCGGTCTGCTACGCGCCCACGACCTGGGCATCGACACCCGCGGACCGTTGACCACCGCCCAGATCCGCACCGCCAAGGCCTGGCGCTCCCGCGACGAACCCGTCGACCAGCGCGTCGCACGTGCCGAAGCCACCCGCCTCGCCACCAGGATCCTGGAGCTGGACATCTTGCTCAAGGAGAACGACAAGACCCTGCGCGGCCTCGTGACCGAGCACGCTCCTGACCGGCTCGAAGAGCCCGGGATCGGCCCTTACACCGCCGCCGTGATCCTGGCGGCCTGGGCCTACCCCGGCCGCGTCCGATCTGAGGCCGCGTTCGCCCGCCTGGCCGGCACCGCACCGATCCCCGCAGCCTCCGGGAACCGATCCGATCACCACCGCCTCGACCGTGGCGGCGACCGGCGCCTGAACCGCGCACTGCACATCGCCACCCTGACCCGCATGCGCCACGACAAAGAAACCCGCTCCTACGTGCAGAGACGCACAGGCGATGGCAAGACCACCCGCGAGATCCGCCGCCAGCTCAAGCGCTACCTCACCCGCAAGATCCATCGACTCCTGACCCGCACAAACGCTCTCGCTGCCACCGCTTGACAGACATAGAAGCGTCCAAGCCACACATCGGACGAAACCGTCAGGCCGGGCTACCCACCGTGTGAATGATCGAGGCTAGGTCGGGTCTAGGCGGCGACCGCATGACCGTTTGCGATGACCCTTCGGTGAAAGCCGACGCGAACTCGATATTAATCAATCCATCCGGCCGGGCATACATCGCCGAGCTCGGTCGCGCTCGTAGCACTGCGAACGCGCTTGCGGTGTCTCATCACACTCAGAGGGGCGGCAGGCTCCGCGGCGCATCGTTATGGCTTACACCCCGGCGCTGGTCGGTCTGATCTGGTGGGTCAACATCGGTGGTCCCTGGGACGGATTCCGCGGCGCTTGAATCCTCATCGGAACACGCCACCGAGTGCGACCCCCTTGGCGATGGAGCGGTTGAAGACGAGGTACAGCGCGATGAGGGGGATCGTCGCCATGGTCAACCCGGCGAAAATGGCCCCGGTGTTCGCGCTGAACTGGCCCTGGAAGTCAAGGAGTCCGACCGGGATTGTCCGGCTCTCCGGGTCTTGGAGCAGCACGATGGCGAGCTGGGTCTCTCCCCAGACGAAGAACCCGTTGACCATGCCGACCGCAACGATCGGCCCCTTCGACAATGGGAGCACGATACGCACGAAGGTCTTCACCGGGCCGAGTCCGTCGAGTGACGCCGCCTCTCGCAGCTCCCCCGGGAATCCGAGGTAGAAGCTGTGCAGGATCAACACACACGTCGGGAGGCAGATGGCGACGTAGACGACCCCGGTGGCCCAGGGGCGACTCAGCAGATCGAGGGAGTTGAATGCCGAGTAGTAAGGGATGAGCAACATGATGAGGGGGAGGGTCGTGGCGGCCAGAAAGCCGCGGATGACCACAGTCCGCACCCGTGGCGAACAGAGCGTCGCGAAGTACGCGGTAATTGCGCCCACGAGCAGGCACCCCGCGATCGCGATGATCGCCACCACGCCCGAGTTGATGAGGTACACCGCGAATCCCTGCCCTCCGGGTGGTCCGTTCCAGGCATCCGCGAAATTCTGCAGGTTCCAGTCGACGCCCACGACCCCGAGCGGGTTGGTGTAGATGTCAGTGCTGGACTTGAACGCGAGCAGCACAATCAGCACGAAGGGAACAGCGGCGAGCACGCTCCAGGCGACCGCCCCGAACTGCGCCACCGTAGTGGTGGCCCGGACCTTCCGTCGTCGGCTCATTCGTCAACCGCCCTTCGCGATCCCAACCAATTTCCGACAAAGCCCACCACGAGCAGAACGACGCCCCCTACAACACTGATCGCAGCCGCGGCGCCAAAGTTTCCGAATTGGAAAGCCTCCTTGTACACCTGCACCGGAAGGATCGCAGTAGCGTCCCCCGGTCCACCCTGAGTCATCCCCCACACAAGAGTGAACCCGTTGAATGCCCAGATCGCCTCGAGCAGCAGGATCATCGACAGGACCGGTCGGGTCAACGGAAGTGTGATGCGGAAGAACCGACCCACCGGACCTGTCCCGTCAAGCGCGGCGGCCTCATGGATCGACACTGGGATCTCCTCCATCGCACCGAGGATGACGAGGAAGGCGAACCCTGCTCCTTGCCAGATGGCCACCGCGATCACCACCCAGAGCGCAGTATCCGGATTGGCCAGCCAAGCGTGGTCGTCGCCCAGACCGACCGCCCCCAGGGCCGCGTTCACGGCGCCGGACGTCGGCTGGACAGCGAGCGACCAGAAGACCGCGACGGCAGAGGGCGGAGCGATCGCCGGCAGGAACCAGACGATGCGGTAGACATTGCTGCCGGCTATCCCGCCTGACACGAGCGCTGCCAGCAGCGTCGCGATGATGCTGATGCCGATTGCAGTCCCCAGTCCCAGGAGCACGGATCGGCCGAGGGCGGCCTGCACTGCCCCGTCACTGAGCAGGGCGACATAGTTGTCGCTGCCGATGAACACGCGGTCGCCCACGCCGGACCAGTTCGAGAGCGAGGCCCGGACCAGATCGACGAGGGGGAATCCAAAGAAGAGGAGGATGAGGACGAGCCCCGGGCTCAGCATAAGTAGGACCAGCCGGGAGTCCCGCACGGACCTCCTCAGTCGTGCCTGCGCTGGGGGTACGACGGGCGACGCGGCAGAGGTTACGACGGGCGACGCGGCAGAGGTGTTGCCGAATGAGATTGTGGACATTTCCTGACTTCCAGTCACTGATAGGGAGCCGTGGGGTGCCGCACTCCGGAGGGTAGGGCACCCCACGGGAGCGTTAGCCGTTCCGCGACTTGTAGGACTCGAACTGCTCTTGCTGGTCCTGCCCAGCCTTCTCCACGGTGACCTGACCGCTCAGGAGCTTCTGCGCCTCCGCATCCACGAAGGTCTGTCCGAGCGAGCCGGGCAGCGTGCTCGTCCATCCGATGCCCACCTTGGTAGCCGCGAAGTCCACGATCTGCTGCACAAGCGGGCCGAGGGCCTCGACGTCGGAGGCCTTGACCGTCTGGACCGCGGGAAGAGAACCAACCTTCTCGGCGGCGTACGTCTGGACCTCGTCGGAGGAATACGTCGCGATGAACTCCTTGGCCAAGGACTGGTGCTTCGACGCCGTGGGGACCGCCAAGGTGTCGCCCGCATAGAGGCTCGGCACCGTCGGTGTGTCCTTCGCCCCAGGCAGCAACAGCCAGTCGTACTCGAACTTCTGCTTCTTGAGGACCGATGGGATCCAGGTGCCGCCGATCATCATGGCCGCCTTCCCGGAGGTGAAGGCCGCCTGTGCCTGGTCGGCCTCCGCGGCGACGAAGCCGGACTGGAACACGCCGTTCGTGTTCCAGTCCTCGAGCTGAGCGAGCGAATCGGTGAACTCGGGGCTGGTGTACTCGACTGTCTGCTTGTTGCCCGCCTGCCACGAGGTCAGGAAGTCCTTGAGCGCGACGTCGGACGCGTTCGCCTGCAGCTGCGCATCGACCAGCCAACCGAGGTGGAACCCCGAGCTGCCGCCGACGGAAAGGCCCTCGTAGCCGGCGCTCTTGAGCTTGGAGACCATGGTGTACAGGTCCGCGTTGCTCGCCACCTGGTGGTTCGCCGGGGCAGAGACGCCGGCCTTCGCGAACGCGTCCTTGTTGTAGAAGACGATGTTGTAGTAGGTCGTGTCGAAGAGGGCGAGGTACGGGGTGCCGTTCCACTTGAGGGAGTTGGCAACCGTGCTGCCGTAACGCGACTCCAGATCGGAGCTCTTCCACAGGTCGTCGAGCGGCACCAACTTCTTGGCCTTCATGAGGTCGAAGTAGGGCTGGGCATTGGTGGGCACGATGCCGACGTCGGGGGTGTTGCTGGAGGACAGCACCTGGGCGTTGGTGGTGTTCTTCTGATCCCCGGTGATGGTCTGCAGCTTGACCTTCAGCCCGGGGTGCTTCTTCTCGAGCAGGTCTGCCGCGTACTGGAATGCCGGCATCTGCTCGATCTGGACCTGCACCGTGAGGTTCAGGTCCTCGGCTGTGTCCGAACCCGACGGGTCCGACGAAGAGCAGCTCGCGAGCAGCATGGCGGCGGTCGTGGCAACTGCCATGACAGCGACCCGGCGACGAGAGATGGGACGGTGGTACACGTTCACTCCTTTGTGAGACGGACGCTCGAGATGGATCGCGAATCGTTACGCGCTAGTCCCAAAAAAAAAGGAAGGCGGTCCGGACTCAGAGAGCGCGTCAGACGAGTATGGCCGATGGTCTGTCAAGTTACAAGAGCCTTTCAGGAAGCGGTGATCGCTCGTCAGGGACGCTAGATGAGACGCGCCCTCAGCGATCGACGCAAACTGCGTGAATCGATTCGTGCAGAGCGTCAGACCACTAGGCATGGGGGCGATGGTCCTACTCCGTCGGCAGTTCGATGCGCACGACGTCGCGTCCACCTTCATGCCGAACCGAAGTCGACTCGTCGGCGACCACGATTGCGCGGTCGTCGCACTCCCACGCCCGGAACCATCCGGCGTCGCCGGCCGTGTCGCTCCTCGTGAGCGAACCGTGCTCGCTGAGCGAACGCCCGGTCGTGAAGGGCTTCACGTTGCGGACCCAACGCCCGAATCCCTCCAGGGTCTTGCGCTGCACGCTGGGGATCTCGCCCGACGCTGTGGGGCCGACGTTGATCAGCAGTCTGCCTCCCCGGGACACCACGTCGGCGTAGAGGCGGGCGAGCTCGCGCGTCGTCATGGTCAAGGACTCGTCCTCGAGGCGGTTGAACCCGAAAGAGAATCCAAGCCCACGGTTGTGCTCCCACCCGACCCCGCGCTCGTTCTGTAGGTCGTGCGCGTACTCGCTAGTCGGATACCCGCCCACAGGAGCTCCCCAACGGTCATTGATGATGCCGTCGGGCACCTCTCGTCGGTAGTACGACAGCAGCTCGAGCAAGGTGCCGTCGTCCTTCGCCGAGTCGGGCCAGTCGATGTCGTTCCAGATCACAGAGGGCCGGAAACGCTCGATCAGGTCCCTCACCTGGCGGCTCGCGTACTCGGCATAGCCTGAATCCACTGGACGGTAGAGGTCGACGTCTCGCATGCTCTCGATGGCGGGGAACTCCGTGAAGGCCCAGTCCAAGCCCCCGGAGTAGTACACCCCGAAGCGCATGCCTTCCCGCCGCACCGCTTCCGCGAGCAACCCGATGATGTCCTTCCGCGGTCCGCGGGCGACGGTGTTGAGGCCGTCCGATCCCGGTGCATCCCACAGCGCGATACCGTCATGGTGCTTGGTAACCGGGATCACGTAGTCAGCGCCGGCGTGGGCGAAGAGGCGGGCCCAGGCTCCGGCATCGAACGCCTCCCCCTGCCATGCGTCGAGAAAGTCGTCATACGCAGCTCCGCCGTAGACGTCGCGCTGATGCGCCGCAGCCGGCGATCCGTCGATACGGATCGTGTTGGAGTACCACTCCGCGTAGGCGTTGTGTGCGAACCAGCACTCCTCATCGACCGCGCCCCATGCGCCTGTCGGTTCCGCCCAGGAGGAGACGGAGTACACACCCCAGTGGACAAAGATCCCGAAACTGGCGTCGAGCGCCCACAGTGGGAGTGGGGAGTCTGCTGTCATTGTCGTGGTCTTCCTTTCGAATGAGAAATCCGTCGGTCTACGCGCCGTGACCAGGTCTGCCGGTGTCAGATCGGACACTCGGAGTCCGTGCCGCATACGGCAATCCCATGCAAAACGGTCGCCCGTAGGCGCGGCACAAAGTCCTCCGCGCCCCCGCCCGGTCGGTTGGTGGCCTCCAATTCGGACGGCGACTGAGCAGGCGGAGGCCAGCCGGGAAGGGATGGTGCCGCCCCGTGCAGGTCCCTGTTGAACCCAGGGGGCCCGACCGCCACCATCGGAGGTTGTCCGCCCATGGGACTCCCCCTCGCCGGGGAAGACGTCATGGACACCTCTTCGAGCAGACAAGCGTGCGGGACCAATCACGGGGGTAGGGCAAAACGATTCGCGCTGGGGAACCCAGTGTGTCTTCGCGCTCGCACGATGTCAATCACCATCCGGGCGGTCATCGCAAGGACAGGTTGTTTCCTGGCGCAGACATCTCGCGCCACGCCGGCGGGCTCAATCCGCACCGCTGTGCTGCCGGTTGGATTGGCTCCTAGTCGCGAAGGGAGGCGACCGACGCGCCGACCACGAGCGATCCGCGCAGGCGCTCCATGGTCGGAGGAGCCGCATCTTGCCGTTCTCCACGCAGCCGCATGTGCATGGTCCGTGCGGCGGCCGCCGCGAACTCCGCGACCGGCTGGCTCACCACGGTGAGCGGGGGTCGAGTGGCTCGCGCGAGCTCGACTCCGTCGAATCCCACGAGCGAGATGTCCCGCCCCAGCCTGAGGCCGGACTCGTTGACGGCGATCACGGCGCCCAGGGTGAGGTCATAGTTGGCCGTGAAAACCCCGGTTGGTCGCGGTGACATCGACAACAGCAGGTTCATCGCCTCGTGGCCCCACTGCGAGGTGAGCGGCCCGCTCAGGACGCGCTCGGCGGGCAACGCCTCCGCTGTCGGTAGCGCGGACGCGAACCCTGCGGCGCGTTCGTTCACGGTCGAGATTGCGGGGTCACCGCCGATGGCGGCCAGCGAGTCATGCCCGTGGTCGACGAGGTGCTGTCCTGCCATCCGTCCCGCTCCGAAGTTGTCGAGGCAGACGAAGTCGGCGTTGAGACCGGGCTGCCAGAGGTCGACGGCAACGACTGGGATGCCTGACTCGATCACCTTGTTCAGCGCCGGGACGTCGGAGGACGAGGGCATCGTGATGATGCCGTCGACCTGTCGACCGAGGAGGAGGTCGAGCGCGTCGCTGCTGCGACCGAGAGGCCCTCCTTCCTCCGAGGCCATGAGGACGCTGAAGCCTTGGGATCTCAGATGCACCTCGGCACCGGCGACGATGGAGAGGTGGAAGCTGCTGAGGAGGGAGGGGAGCAGAACTCCGATCGTCCTCGACGCGCCCCGACGTAGGTTGCTCGCATTGCGGTTGAGCCGGAAGCCCAGCGACTCGGAGGCTGCCCTGATTGCCTCCCGGTTCTCGTCGAGGATGTTTCCCCCGTTGTAGTACTTCGAGATCGTGGCAAGGGAGAGACCCGTGAGCCGCTGGATGTCGGCATACGTCGCGGAGGACTTGCGGCGCGTGGTCATGGTGTCCCTTCGTCGTGACTCCACATGGTAGGTCGGGTGGACCACCACGCCGGGGCCAGGTAGGTGCGGACCCCCCGCCGGCACTCGTCAGGGGTGCGAGCAGCGACAGAGGGGTCCGCGTGTCCGCGTCTCGGGTGACACCTCGGCCTGAGGCAGCCGGGTGGGCCCGAGTGAGCATCGGCGGGCGCGGATTGGCAGGACGCGAACAGAGCGAAACGTTACGTGATGACGGTGACATTTGACAAGACCATCGGCCCGACAGATCGCGGCGTCAAGCCTCCCCCGAAGCGACGCGACGGAGATCCGGCCGATGGGGCTCAGGAAGCCGTACGGGGCCTCCGGAGATTCGTGTGCTGATTGACGGAGGGTGAATCGTATGATGAATTTGTCGTCATGACGAGGGGTGTCCTCGAGACCGTCCGGATCGATTCCCACCACCACATCTGGGAGGTGCAGCGGCGTCCGCAGACCTGGATGACGGCGGAGCAGGACGCGCTGATCGGCCACGACCAGCTGCTCCCGGAGTGAGCCGCCGCCGCTGTCCCGTGCGGCGTCCAGGGCTCGGTCCTCGTGCAGACCGTCCGCGACCCCAGCGAGACCGTCGAGTTCGTCGAGGTCGCAGCAAGAGTGCCGCTTGTGCGTGGGGTCGTCGGGTGGGTCGACCTCGACCGCGGTCCGGGGGAGGTCGCATCACAGGTGCAGGCTCTGACCCGGCTGCCGGGCGCGGACCGCCTCGTGGGAGTACGCGACCAGAGCGCCGACCGGCCGGAGGCCGACTGGGCGGACTGTGCTGCGGCTGCAGCGCTCTTCGAAGCGTGCGGTGCGGCTGGACTCGTGGTGGACCTCCTTCTTCGACCCGACCACGGTTCGTCGGGGCTGCCCTGGACTCGTTCGGCCGGGACCGGCTCATGTTCGGCGGCGACTGGCCGGTGTCGTCGATGTCGATGACGTACGCCGAGGTGGTCGACGCGGTAGAAGACTCGCTCGACCGCGTGCCCGGTGCCACCGAGGACGACCGTCGTGCCGTCTGGGGCGCGACTGCAGTGGAGCGGTACTGCCTGCCCGACTGATGGGACGGCCCGGGCAGGGTGAGCAGGCGTCGCCCCGGGTGCGTTCACGGGACCAGGTCGCGGAGTGTGGTCAGCGGGTGCGGCGACGACGCTCCCAGGACTCGATGATGTGCTCGTCCATCGCCCGGGAGGCGGCCTCCTCGTCGCCGGACAGCACGGCGTCGTGCACCTCCTGGTGGGCCTGGTTGGTCAGGCGGATGTGCTCCGGCGAGGGGTCGCCGACGTAGCGCAAGGAGCGGTATGCCTCAGCGGTGAGGTTGTGGATCATGGCCCGGCCCAGGCGGTTGCGCGAGGCCATCATGATCGAGTCGTGGAAGGCGACATCGGCTTTGAGATACGTCATGGGGTCGTCCATGCTCGCGTCGAGCTCGCGCATGCGAGCGGTGATGTCGGCCCGCTCCTGCTCGGTCGCGTTCCTCGCCGCCTGGCCGGCCATCCGCGCCTCGAGGGCGCGTCGGACGTCGACGAGGTCCTCGAGGATGGCGTTGTCCGCGTCGTGGCGCACCACCGCCGACAGCACGGTGGGGTTGAGCAGGTCCCAGTCCGCGAGCGGGCGTATCCGGGTGCCCTGGCCCTGCTGCGCAGTCACCAGGCGCATCGTCTCGAGAGCCTTCACGGCCTCGCGCACCACGGTCCGGGAGACGCCGAACGTCTCGCAGAGGACCGGTTCGGTGGGCAGGCTCGCCCCCATGGGGAGCTCACCTCCCACGAGGCGGTCCACGAGCTCGTCCACGACCACCGTCGCCAGCCGCCGCGGACGTCGCGGCCACGCTGTCCACCCAGCCGCAGCCGCGTCGTCGGGAGCCCAGTCATCCTGCATGGCCAGAGCGTAACCCCATCTGGGCCTTGACAGCATACGTATGACGAATCATGATTTCTCTTGGTCGAAGCGCGCCCCAACGGTGGGCGTCCACCTGAGCGGCCGGATCATCCGGCTCGGCCACTGCGAGCCCTGAGCACCGCGAGCCCCCGGCCGCCTGACCTGAGAGAACCCATCTATGAGACTCGCCCGAATCGGCACCGCCGGCGCTGAGCGTCCAGCCGTCCAGGACGAGGACGGCACCTGGCGCGACCTGACCGGCGTCGTCGAGGACCTCGACGCCACCACGGTCACGCCGCAGTCCCTCGAGGCCATCCGGACCGCCCGGGCCGGCGACCTGCCGGAGGTCACGGTCGGTCGCTTCGGGCCGCCAGTCGCCCGCATCGGCAAGATCGTGTGCATCGGGCTCAACTATCGCGACCACGCAGCCGAAACCGGCCTGCCCGTGCCGCCCGAACCCGTCCTGTTCATGAAGGCCCCCGACACGGTAGTCGGCCCCGACGACGAGGTCCTCGTGCCCCGGGCGAGCACGCGCACCGACTGGGAGGTGGAGCTGGCCGTCATCATCGGAACCACTGCGGCATACCTCTCCTCACCGGAGGACGCGGCCGCGCACATCGCGGGGTACGCGATCAGCCACGACGTGTCCGAGCGCGAGTTCCAGCTCGAGCGCGGCGGCCAGTGGGACAAGGGCAAGAACTGCGCGACCTTCAACCCGTTCGGACCGTGGTTGGTGACCGCCGACGAGGTGGGGGACGTGCAGGACCTCGGGCTGCGCCTATGGGTCAACGGCAAGCTGAAGCAGGACGGCACCACGAAGGACATGATCTTCCCGGTGCACCACCTCGTCCACTACCTCTCGCAGTTCATGACCCTCTACCCCGGTGACGTCATCAACACCGGCACCCCCGCGGGGGTCGCGCTCGGAGTGCCGGGGACGCCGTACCTCGCCCCCGGCGACGTCGTCGAGGTGGAGGTCGACGGACTCGGGCGCCAACGACAGATCTTCGGGAAGGCCTGACCATGCAGGAGTTCGACGGAATCAAGGCCCTCGTCACCGGCGGTGCCTCGGGAATCGGCCTCGCAGTCGCCCGCACGCTGGCGGCCCGAGGCGCCAAGGTCGCCATCCTCGACCGGGTGGCCGCAGAGGCAGGTGACGATGACTTCGTGGTGGTGGTGGCCGACGTGACGGACGACGCCTCCGTTCGTGAGGCCGTGGCCTCCGCGGTCGAGCAGCTCGGTGGCCTCGACGTCCTCGTCAACAACGCTGGGGCTGGGGCGGTCGGCTCGGTCGCCGACGCGACCGACGAGGAGTGGCACCGCGTCCTGGACGTCAACGTCGTTGGCCCGGCCCGCGTGAGCCGTGCGGCGCTGCCTGCCCTGCGGGAGTCCGAGCACGCCGCGATCGTCAACACCTGTTCCATCGCCTCGACGTCAGGACTGCCCGCCCGTGCGGTCTACTCGGCGAGCAAGGGTGCGCTGCTCTCGCTCACGCTGGCCATGGCCGCCGACCACCTGCACGAGGGGATCCGCGTCACGGCCGTGACCCCGGGGACGGCCGACACCCCGTGGGTGCAGCGGCTCCTCGGGGCGGCGGACGACCCGACCGCGGAACGGGCTGCCCTCGAGGCGCGCCAGCCCCACGGCCGCCTCGTCTCCGCCGACGAGGTCGCTCACGCGGTGGCGCACCTGGCCTCGCCCCTGTCCGCCTCGACCACAGGCACCTGGCTCGCGGTCGACGGTGGCATGGACCGCCTGCGGCTGCGGCCGAGGGAGAACCCCCCGTCGTGAAGCGCTTCGGCTCCGTGGTCCGGCTGCGTCCTGAGAAGGAGGCGGAGTACCGGCGGTTGCACGCCGAGGTGTGGCCGCAGGTGCTCGACCGCATCACGAGGAGCAACATCCGCAACTTCTCGATCTTCCTGCGCGACGGACTCCTGTTCTCCTACCTGGAGTACGTCGGCTCCGACTACGAGGCCGACATGGAGGCCATCGCCCAGGACCCGCGCACCCGCGAGTGGTGGGCGCTGACCGACCTGTGCCAGGAGCGGATGCCCACCTCGCCCGACAGCCAGTGGGCGCCGATGGAGGAGGTGTTCCACCATGACTGAGCAGCAGCAGGTACCGACCGCCACGACCCCAGCGACCCCCACCACCCCCACGACCCCCGTGCTGGAGCGCCGACGGGTGGGTCGGACGGACCTCGAGGTCACCACCATGGGGTTCGGCGCCGCAAGCATCGGCAACCTCTACCGCAAGGTCGAGGACGACACCGCCCGCGCGACGGTGGACGCCGCCTGGGAGGCGGGGGTCCGCTACTTCGACACCGCACCGCACTACGGCCTCGGCCTGTCCGAACACCGCCTCGGCCAGGCCCTGGTCGGGCGCCCCCGCGACGAGCTCGTCCTGTCGACCAAGGTCGGCCGCCTCCTCGTGCCCAACGAGCACCCCGTCGGCGACGACCTCGCCGACGGCTTCGACACGCCGGACGACCTGACCCGGCTCCTGGACTACTCCGCGTCCGGGGTCCGGCGCAGCATCGAGGAGAGCCTGGCTCGGCTCGGGCTCGACCGCATCGACATCGCCCTGGTCCACGACCCGGACGACCACGTCGAGCAGGTGCTGGCCGAGGCCTTGCCCGAGCTGGTGCGCCTGCGGGCCGAGGGTGTCGTGGGCGCGATCGGGGTGGGGATGAACCAGTGGCAGGCGCCGCTGCGGTTCGTCCGCGAAAGCGACCTCGACGTCGTCATGCTGGCCGGCCGCTGGACGTTGCTGGACCGCACTGGTGAGCCGCTGCTCGCCGAGTGCGAGCGCCGCGGCGTCTCGGTGCTGGCCGCCGCGCCCTTCAACTCCGGCCTGCTCTCGCGATCGGCCCCTGGGGGCGACACCCACTTCGACTACGAAGCGCCGGACCCGCGGCTGCTGGCTGCCGCCCGAGAGCTCGCCGACCTGGCCCGCGACCACGGCACCGTCCTGCCGCACCTCGCCCTCATCTTCCCCCTGCAGCACCCCGCCGTCGCGGCGGTCGTCACCGGTCAGTCCCGGCCCGGGCACGTCAGGTCCGCGGCGCAGTGGCTGTCCACGCCCGTCCCCGAGGCCGTGTGGCCGGAGGCAGCGAAGATCGTCGAAGGAGTGCTGTGAGCAGCGTCAGCTCGATCACCGTCAGTGACATCCGGTTCCCCACCTCGCGGGAGCTGGACGGCTCCGACGCCATGAACCCGGACCCGGACTACTCGGCCGCCTACGTGCGGCTCGCCTGCGACGACGACACCGAGGGCGACGGCTTCGTATTCACCATCGGACGCGGCAACGAGGTGGTGGTGACCGCGTTGCAAGCCGTCGAACCGCTGCTCGTCGGCCGTCCCATCGGCACGCCTCACGACCTGGCCGAGACAGCCCGGGCGCTGCTGCACGACAGCCAGCTGCGGTGGCTGGGACCGGAGAAGGGCGTCATGCACATGGCCATCGGTGCCGTGCTCAACGCCCTGTGGGACCGCCAGTCCCGCGCGGCCGGTGTGCCGCTGTGGGAGTACCTCGCGTTCCTCAGCCCCGAGGAGATCGTCGACCAGGTGGACTTCCGCTACCTCAGCGACGCCCTGGACCGGGAGCAGGCGCTGGACATCCTGCGCGCGGCCGAGCCGACCCGTCGCGAGCGGGCCGAGCACCTCCGCTCGGCCGGCTACCCGGCATACACCACCTCTCCCGGGTGGCTCGGGTACAGCGACGAGAAGATGGTCCGGCTGGCCCGCGAGGCCGTAGCCGACGGCTACACCCAGATCAAGCTCAAGGTGGGCGCCGACGCGGAGGACGACGCACGGCGGATGAGGCTCGCCCGTGAGGCCGTCGGGCCGGACATCCGGATCGCCATCGACGCCAACCAGCGGTGGGACGTCGAGGACGCCGTCGGTGCGGTGCACCTGCTCGCCCCCTATGACCCCTACTGGATCGAGGAGCCGACCAGCCCGGACGACGTGCTCGCCCACGCGGCCATCCGTCGGCGCGTGGCCCCCGTCAAGGTGGCCACCGGCGAGCACGCGCAGAACCGCGTGGTCTTCAAGCAGCTCCTCCAGGCCGGGGCGATAGACGTGCTCCAGCTCGATGCCGCGCGCGTGGCCGGGGTCAACGAGAACATCGCCATCCTGCTGCTCGCCCACCGGTTCGGTGTGCCGGTGTGCCCGCACGCCGGTGGTGTAGGGCTCTGCGAGCTCGTGCAGCACCTGTCGATGTTCGACTACGTGTCGGTGAGCCGCACCATGGACGACCGGGTGGTGGAGTTCGTCGACCACCTGCACCAGCACTTCGTCGAGCCTGCGGTCGTCCGGGACGGGCGGTACATCACGCCGACGGCACCGGGCTTCTCGGCGCGGATGCACGACGCGTCCCGCGAGCGCTTCGCCTACCCGGGCGGCGCCGCGTGGGCCTGAGCGGGTACCCCGCGCCGGTCGACCGGGACGGGACGCCGCGAGGAGCGCGACATGCGCGTAGCGGTCATGTCGACGTGCCTTGGTGACGCGATGTTCCCTGACGCGGTGCGGGCCACGGTGCGCCTGCTGCGCCGGCTCGGCGTCACCGTCGAGGTGCCGGAGGCGCAGACCTGCTGTGGGCAGCCCATGATCAACACCGGCTATCTCGACGAGGCCGTACCGCTGGTCCGCAACTTCGTCTCCGCCTTCGAAGGGTTCGACCACGTCGTCGTCCCCTCGGGCTCGTGCGCCGGCTCGGTGCGCCACCAGCACGGCTTGGTGGCAGCCCGGGCCGGGGACGCGGCGCTCACCGACGCCGTCGAGCGGACCGCACCGCGCGTTCTCGAGCTGAGCGAGCTCCTCGTCGACGAGCTCGGCGTCGTCGACTTTGGCGGTTCCCCCACCGCGTGACCTACCACCCGACCTGCCACTCGCTGCGCATGCTCCGGGTGGGCGACCGCCCGACCCGGCTGCTCGCCGCCGTTGGAGGGATCGACCTCGTGCCGCTGCCCCGCGCCGAGGAGTGCTGCGGCTTCGGGGGCACCTTTGCCGCGAAGAATGCCGAGACGTCCGTGGCGATGGGTGCCGACAAGGCGGCCCAGCGTTCGACGGGGGCCGAGGTGCTCGTCACAAGCGACAGCTCGTGCCTGATGCACGTGGGTGGGCTCCTCTCCCGCGAACACTCCGGCATCCGCACGATGCACCTCGCCGAGGTGCTCGCGCATACCGCGGGAGAGCCTGCCAAGGCGCCCGACGGTTCGGGCCCGGTGGCCCGGTGAGCTCCGAGACGGGTCCCGCGACCTTCCTCGGTATGCCGCCGTTCCCGACGGCTGCGCGCGCCGCCCTGGGTGACGCCCAGCTGCGCCGCAACCTCGCCCACGCGACGGGGACCATCCGCGCCAAGCGGGCCGCGGTCATCGACGAGCTCGACGACTGGGAGGGCCTGCGGCAGCGGGCCGCCCGTATCAAGGACGACACCCTGGCCCACCTCGACGAGCACCTGCTTGCGCTCGAGGCGTCACTCATTGCCCGTGGCGCGATCGTGCACTGGGCCCGGGACGCCGACGACGCCTGCCGTGTCGTCGCAGAGGTCGCCCGCGCACGCGGCATACGGGACGTAGTCAAGGTGAAGTCGATGGCCACTCAGGAGATCCAGCTCAACGAGGCCCTCGCGGCCGAGGGGATCTCGGCGTGGGAGACCGACCTGGCCGAGCTCATCGCGCAGCTGGGTGACGATCTGCCGAGCCACATCCTCGTGCCGGCGATCCACCGCAACCGCACCGAGATCCGGGACATCTTCCGGGAGCGCATGGGAGCGGTCGGCCGGGCGGCCCCAGAAGGGCTGACCGACGATCCGGCCGTGCTGGCAGGCGCGGCCCGGCTGCACCTGCGCGAGAAGTTCCTCTCGACGGTGCTCGCGAGGTCGTGGTCCCGCCCGGCCTCGGCCTCGAGGTGCCGGGCGCCCGGGTGGACAACGGGCTCTCCCCGGCGGAGCTCGACCGCATCGAGGCCGTCGTCACACGGGCCTCCGTCGGGATCGCCGAGACCGGCACGGTCGTGCTCGACCATGGCCCCGGTCAGGGGCGCCGGGCGGTCACGCTGCTGCCGGACCTGCACGTCTGCATCGTCGGGGAGGTCCAGGTGGTGGCGGACGCGGGTGACGCCCTGGCGCGCCTCGACCCCGAGCGCCCGCAGACCTGGGTCAGCGGGCCCTCGGCGACCAGCGACATCGAGCTGTCCCGGGTGGAGGGCGTCCATGGACCGCGTCGGTTGCACGTCGTCCTCGTCCGGGACTGACTCACGCGCCGACCCACTGACTCTTGGTGGCCGATACTGGGTTTGCAGCAACGACCTCTTCCGCTCCACCCCAACCTGATCGCGCAATCTGGGCTCTACGCGCCAGCCAGATCGGCGAGCGGGTCAGCCCAGCCAAGGCGAGGGTCCGGTCGCGAGTCGTCCGACCACATCCCGGTGCATGTGTATGCAACGGCCATGTTCGACTCGGGATGAGCAAACCCGAAGTTTCCACCCGCCCCGGGGTGCCCGAACGTTCCACCGGATGCGAATCGTCCGCTCGCAAATTGTGATCCCAACCAGAATCCCAGCCCGAACTCGGCAAGCTTCTGGTTGGGCACGGCGGCCAATTCAGGAACGGGGCCCAAGGCTAGGGTGCGTGGCCGCGTCACGAATTCGAGAGTCTCGGGTGAAATCAGCCGAACGGAGTCGATCTCACCGATGGTTGCGGCGTAGATCCTCGCCACAGAACGTGCGCTCGCGATTCCCCCTGCCCCGCCGAATTCCATCTGATGTCCCTCAGCGGTGTTGAGAAACTCGGCCATGTCTGGAATCGACTGCACCTCGTTGAGCAGCTCCTGGACAACAGGATCAGAAAGATCCACTCCGTGTTGTGACCACAATTCAGCAGGACTGGTGGAGGGAAGAGGGTTCAAGCGACTGCGATGCGTGACGCTGGTCTCTCGATCCGCCGGGAGGCCCCCAATCCAGAAGTCGACTCCTAGGGGTCTGGCGATTCGCTCAGCGAAGAGTTCGCTCAGGGTCTTGCCTGTCACTCGGCGTATCACCTCGCCGTTGAGATAGCCGAATGTGAATGGGTGGTACCAGGACGCGGTCCCTGGGGCCCAGAGTGGTTCGGCGGTGGCTAGCGCCTCGACGCACAGCGCCCAGTTGGGTAGGTCACGACTCTCGATCCCCGCCGCAGAGGGAAAGAACGGAAGACCAGCTGCATGGCTGAGGAAGTGCGCAACGGTGGTCTGATCCTTACCGCGAACGCCGAATTCTGGCCACACACGAGACACCGGCTCATCAGGGTCAAGCTGACCCTGTTCGATGAGCAGCGCTGCGATGATCGCTATCATGCCTTTGGTCGTGGACCACAACACGAAAAGGGAGTCTCCGTCGATGGCGACGCCGGTTTCAGGGTCGGAGCCTGCCCACAGATCGACAACCATGCTGTCCCCTTGATAGACGCACAGTTGGGCGCCGCCGGGATCGTGTGATTGTCCGCGCTCGAAAGCATCGGCGATCGCCTCGAAGCCTCGCGCAACGTGACCATGAATCATGGAATGAGCTCCTCTGCTCGCAGACGTGATTCTCCTAGGTATGGGTGCGGTCAAGGGGCCGCGGGGAGAACGGCCCCGCCGCTAGGCGGCAGAGGCCGTTCTCCTAGCGATTGGCCGCTAGTCGAGCAGGATTACCTGCAAGGTGCTTCCTCCTGTCGGATAGCTGGACCGCGGCTGGTCGTCGTTGCCCGGCAACGTCTCCCAGCGCAGCACGTACTGCCCATCGGCTGTTGCGCCGGCGAGGTCGCTCTCAAGTTTGACCTCTAGCCCCGGGAACGTCCCAGTCACGGTCGTCACTGAGGCGGGCAGGGGCTGTGAGGGTACCTGGGCAATCCGATTCAGCGACGAGTCGATGATGATGGACTGCCTGCCGCTGGTGCCGTTGCAGAAGAAGTCAACGCTGATGTCGCCGTTGGACAGGACGCGAGAACCCTGCATAGCGACCTGGAAGTTGATACTCCCGCCGCCCCCGAAGCTCCATCGTCCGGTCCAGTTGGTGATCTGGTTGATCTGCCACGTGCCGGAGGCATTCGGACGCGCGGCGTACACCTGCGACCGGCCCTGAGCATCGTACTTGTGGTACGTGATGAGCACCTTGCCGGCGGCGTCGAAGCCGATCCGCGCGTTGCCGTTCAGCAATCCACCACGATCAGGGACCGGGTCGATCACGTCGCCTTGGCCGTACTTGAGAGGCGTCGTCAAAGGCGTTCCGTTGTTGGTCACCCAGTTCACGAGGTCCCGGCTCTTGGCGTACGTCAGCATGCTGTTCGTGGCCGCGTCACCAGAGTCACGCCAGACCCAGATCATGTGGAACCAGCCGTCGGGTCCCTTCGTCGGACCTTGGAAGTACGAACTCCACGTTCCTGAAGGGTTGCTCGCGGACCCGTTCCCGTCGAAGATCGGCGCGGAGACGATGTGCGACCACGATCTCGTCGACTCGTTGTACAAATTGAAGTACGTCACGCCATCGCCGGACCCACCGTCGCGGTAGTTGAAGACAAGGCTTCCGTCCGAGCGGTTGACGAACTCGGGATAGGTAACGGAGTCCTCCGCGGCGGCACTCACCATGTTGGTGACTCTCACCAACGTGCTGATGTCACCGGGAACAGTGGTGCGGAAATAGACCAATCGAACGTTGTGCATGTTGCCTGAGACGTGAAGGTTTCCATCCCGGTCAAGCCCCATCGAAACGTAGTTGTGGCTGTCCCATCCGAGAGTCGACGGAAGAACCTTGTAGGTCCAGGCGCCGCCGATCGTGTGCTTGGCGATGGTCATGCCGCGGTTCACGTCGTAGTACGCGACGTACTGGTCGTTTCCATCGGTGAGAAGTCGCTGCGTCACTTGCATTCCGGCCCAGGTCGATCCCACCGTGCTTTTCGAAACGACAGTCAGGTTGGGATCCGGGTAGGTGTAGCTTTCCCCACCCGGTGCGCAGTTGAGCGGGCCCGGAGGCGAAGCCGCGGGGGTCGTCGTCGAGAGATTCCACGTCTGCGCCCGCAGGTTTCCGGAGTTGGAGTACAGCCCAGCTTTTCCTCCAGAGACTTGGGGGTCAGCCACTGCGGGCGTGTACGTCTGATCCGCAAGCGTGGCGCCCGAGGTCGCCTTGATGACCCGCGACCGAAGAGTGTTGCCTGTGCGGGTCAGCGTCAGGTCGAGCTGCGTGCCATACGCTGCAACGATCGTGCCGCTGGCGAGCAGGCCCGTGGAGGTGCTGTTGGACATCCGCAGCAACTGCCACCGTCCGTTCGTGCCCGTTCCAGAGCCGGTCGTCACACGAAGCAGGTAGTAGTTCAGAGCAGAGGCGCTCGTGCCCTGGACATTTCCCGCCACGCCTACCCACTCGGCTCCTCCCGGGGTTCCGGTCGTGACGATGTTGATCCGCGCGGAGACGGCGTAGTCGTCGCCGAGGGCGAGTGGAGCGTAGGTGGCGACTGCGTTGCTCGTCGCACTGGTCGCCAGCGCGGCACCACTCGCGATACTCCAGGTGCCGCGGTTCGACGCCCAAGAACTCCCGAGCGATCCGTCGGCGCGTTCAAAGGTGTCCGAAGCAGTGACCGTCGCGGCCTCCGCTCCGAGTGGACCCGCTAGTACGAGTGCGCTCAACACGAGCACCGGAGCGAGAAGTCGTACGACAACTCGGGTGCGTCGTGAGGTGGGTGAGTACTCCATTGTCTCTCTTTCTTTCACGGGGTTCCGACCAACCGCGCTTCAAGCCGTTTAGGGACGTGCCGCCCTCGCTCGGTTGGTCATGGGAAGCGCGAGGATGCGCTCCAGGTGGGCGGCGCGGAACTCCGTGCGCAACCACGTACCCGTGACGGGCGGGGGTCTGTGCACCGTTGCATGTCCCATCGACGAGGGCCTGGAATCGCGCTCCGGCACCACTTGAGCGAAACGTTACATCCTGTCGGTGCGGACATACAACCACATCTTCAAACAGGGCGATCTTTCAGACGGGGTTCCGGACGGACGTGAGCGCGAATCGTTTCAGCAACACGGTAGGCAGCGCCGGACGCTGCCGACGGCAGAGCGTCGTACGCACGGGAGGTGGCCGGGCTAACAGAGATCAGCTCCGTGCCAACCCTCCTCGGCACGGACGGCACCTATCGAATCGCGGTCATCGAGGGCCTCGGGCACGGACCGACCCTCGCGGACCTCCTCCTCGGCGACGACCGGACAGCGGCCTGGGATGGCGCTCTGGACTGGGCCACGACTCTCGGTGACCTCGTTGGGCGAAGCCATTCCCGTGCGGATGCAGGTGCTCTGCTTCCCGACGGTGACCGGGGTCCGCAGAGCCCACTGGCCGACGTCGTCTCCCCGGGCGACACCTGCCCGGACAACGCGGTCCTGACGCCGAGGGGGTGCACAGCTCGTCGAACGAGCTCGACACGCCGAGCACGCCCGCGCCGCCGTACCCCGGGCGGTGGGTGAGCCTCTCCTTGAGCGCTGCTTCGGCCTTGCGCTGGGAGGAGGCGGTCGCCTGGACCCGGCGTCGCCTGCCGTCCAAGTCCCGCACCCACACCCGGGCGCGCCAGCTCGAAGACTGGATGCTCAGGTCGATGGTGCCAAACGTGCCGATCGCAAGCCTCGGCCGTCCCCCGCTCACGGCGTGCCCCGGGCCCCGTGCCGGCGCCCGTCGGCCTCCTCGAGCCTGGCGAGCCAGGACTCGATCTCGCTGCGGCGGAACAGCAGCCGTTGACCGACGCGAAAGCCGCGCGGACCGCGGCCCTTGGTTCGCAGGTCGTACAGCGTCTTGGTGGTACAGCCCAGCAGCTCGGCGACCTGGTCGAGGGTGAGCAGTTCGAGGGTGCTCTGCGCGGTGTTGTTGGTATCCATGTCACTCAGGTGTGCACCGGACGCCACACCTCGCACGGCGTCGAGATCCGCGGACGAATCCTCGCGCCACGACGGTGAAGTGGAAGGTAAATGGAAGGAGGCCACCTCAGGAGCCTTTCGTGCAAGCCCTGAGATGGCCTCTGACCAGGTGTTTCTAGTGGAGCTGGGGGGACTCGAACCCCCGACCCCCTGCATGCCATGCAGGTGCGCTACCAGCTGCGCCACAGCCCCAAAAGTGTTCGCCCTGGTGAGGACGAGCGCCGTCAGCATAGACCGATTCGGCCGCTGGGACCAAAGCGAGCAACCACCGCCCGACGCCGCCGACCAGGGCGAACCCTCCCGGTCACGCCACCGTGATGAGGCTCCCCGTGGCCGCACGCGCACGGTCGAGGCGCCCGGCGACGTCGGACCAGTTGGCGAGGTTCCAGAACGCCTTGACGTAGTCCGCCTTGACGTTGAGGTAGTCCAGGTAGAAGGCGTGCTCCCACATGTCGAGCATGAGCAGGGGTGTGACGCCGAGCGGCACGTTCGCCTGCTGGTCGAACAGCTGGAACACCAGCAGGCGCCCGCCGATGCTGTCCCAGCCGAGCACGGCCCAGCCCGAGCCCTGGATGCCGGTCGCCACGGCCGCGAAGTGGGCCTGGAACGCCGCGAAGCTGCCGAACTGGTCGGCGATCGCCGCCGCGAGCTCGCCGTCCGGCTCGCCGCCGCCGTCGGGCGAGAGGTTGTGCCAGAACACCGTGTGGTTGGTGTGCCCGCCCAGGTTGAACGCGAGGTTCTTCTCGTGCAGGTTGACGGCGGCGAGGTCGCCGCTCTCCCGGGCCTGGGCCAGCGCGTCGAGCGCGGCGTTGGCGCCGGCGACGTACGTGGCGTGGTGCTTGTCGTGGTGCAGCTCCATGATCCGCCCGCTGATGTGCGGCTCGAGCGCCGCGTAGTCGTAGGGCAGGTCAGGCAGGGTGTAGACGGGCATTGGTCGTCCTCTCATCGAATGCTTCCGACGCTAGAACCTCAACCGCGGTTGAGGTCAACGAACGTCACGAGGCGAGACGGTGATCGTCGACACAGCGCTCGTCGAGGCTGTGCTCGTGGAGCCCCGCTCGCCGACACGGCGCTCGTGGATCCTGAGTCCACGCTCCCCCGGCAGCACGTCGACTCGCAACCGCCGGTCCCGGCCGTAGTCGCCGTCGGCCAGCGCCCGGTAGCGGATCGGCTCCTCGTCCGCGAGGCCGGCGACCCGCTCCCGCAGGCGCCTCACCTCCTCGTCGAACCGGTCCCAGCCGGGCCGGTCGACGCCGGACACCAGGTGCGGGCGCAGCGGCCGCATGCCCGTGTACCAGGCGGTGCCGTGCAGGAACGGGAAGAACAGCTCCTCGAGGTCTCCGTTCAGGCCGCGCGGCTCGAACGACGTGCCACGGTCCCCCGCGGTGATCACCGCGAGCACCCGCCGTCCGGCCAGGCCCCCGTGGCCGTACTTGCGCGGCATCCCCGCCTCGTCGGCGAGGCCGAACGCGAAGCCGTTGACGAACACCCGGTCGAACCAGCCCTTGAGGATGGCCGGCATGCCGTGCCACCACATCGGGAACAGGAGCACCAGGAGGTCGGCCCGGCGCACCTTGTCCTGCTCGGCGACGATCTCGGGGGCGAGCGCCCCGGCGTCGTGCGCGTGCCTGGACCGGAGCGTGACCGTCTCCTCCTCGCCCGGGTCGCGGTAGTCCTCCAGGCGGACCGCCGGGTCCCAGCCCATGGCGTACAGATCGGACGTCTCCACACAGTGGCCGGACGCCTCCAGCGCGGACCCGGCCACGCGGGCGAGCTCCGCGGTCAGCGAGCGGGGGCTCGGATGAGCGGTGACGACCAGCGCGTGCATGTGCTTCTCCTTCGACGGCGACCGGTACACACGTCACGCTAGGAACCCGGTACGGTCCGCACAAGTACGCACATCGCTGACGCATACTGACCGTTTGGATACCATGGACTCATGACAGTCGCTCCCGAGACGATGCGAGGCCCCGTGCAGCGGGCGATCGAGGTCTGCCCGGTCGAGGTCTCGATGGCCGTGCTGGGCGGCGCGTGGAAGCTGAGCGCCGTCAAGTACCTCCTCGAACGTACGCACCGGTTCGGCGAGCTGCAGCGTCGCCTCGGCGCGGTCACGCCGCGCACCCTGACGCGCGTGCTCCGCGACCTCGAGGCGGACGGCATCGTCGTCCGCACGGTCTACGCCGAGGTGCCGCCGCGCGTCGAGTACTCCCTGACGGAGCTCGGGCGGTCGCTGGACCAGGTGGTCAGGTGGCTCGACACCTGGGGGAACGCGTACCCGGGCCACGTCCTGGACCAGCCGGTCTCGGACGACGCTTGTGTTTCACCCCGCGCGATGCCGTAGTCTTTCACCCGCGGGGGGAGTACTTCACCAACATCACTCGGTCATTACGGCGCACCAGCGACCTCGGGTGGCGACCTTGCCAGCGGCAAGGTGAAGGAGACCTCGGAGCCATCTAGTTCGGAGACTCCTTGCTCACCACCGTCACAAGCTCGTCCGCTGCCCTGACCTCTGTGGCCACGCCCGCCATGTGGGCCGTCACGATCCTCGCGGTCCTGGCCCTGATCGCCGTGGACTTCCTGATCACCAGGCGCCCGCACGAGGTGTCCATGCGTGAGGCCCTCGGCTGGAGCGGCTTCTACATCGCCCTCCCGCTCGCCTTCGGCGGGTGGATCTGGGCCACCTACGGCTCGGACACCGGCGTGCAGTACCTCACCGGGTACCTCGTCGAGAAGTCGTTGTCGGTCGACAACCTGTTCGTGTTCATGCTCCTGCTCACCGCCTTCGCCGTGCCGGCGGCGCTGCAGCAGCGCGTGCTCCTGCTCGGCATCGTCGGAGCGCTCGTGCTCCGCGGGGTCTTCATCGCACTCGGGGCGGCGGTCCTGGCCAACCTCAGCTGGGCGTTCCTGCTGTTCGGCGCGATCCTGCTGGCGACGGCGGTCAAGATCCTCCTCGACCAGGTCCGCGGCACCCACGACGTCGACGTCTCGCAGATGCGCTCGGTCCGGCTGATCCGCCGCTTCATGCCCGTCACCGAGGACTATCGCGGCCCTCGGCTCTCGGTCCGCGAGAACGGGCGGCGCATGCTCACCCCGCTCGCCGTCGTGGTGGTCGCCGTCTTCGCCACCGACATCGTCTTCGCCGTCGACTCGGTCCCCGCCGTCTACGGCATCACCAGCGACCCGTACCTCGTGTTCGCGACCAACGCCTTCGCCCTGCTCGGCCTGCGCGCCCTGTACTTCGTCCTCCAGGGGGCCCTGAGCAAGCTCGTGCACCTCGGGTACGGGCTCGCGACCATCCTGGCGTTCATCGGCGTCAAGCTGGTGCTGCACTGGGCCCACGGCATCTGGACGAGCGTCCCGGAGATCCCGACGCTCGCGTCGCTCGGCGTCATCGTCGGCGTCCTCGCCGTGGTGACGGTGACCAGCCTCTACGCCACCCGGAACTCCGAGGAGCCGCAGGACGCGCCTCTGCCCGGCTGAGTCGATCAGGACTCGAGCGCCAGTGCACCGACGTCCTTCGCCACTGTGCGCCACAGCGGTTCGGGGAGGTCGTGCCCGACACCCGGATAGATGACCAGGCGCGATCCGGGGACGCTCCCTGCGATGGTCCTCGCCGCCCTCGCACGGACGATCAGGTCCTTGTCGCCATGCAGCACCAGGGTGGGTGCGGTCAGAGTGGCGAGCTTCGGACCGCTCCATCGTGCTCCGATCTGACGGCTCTGTGCGGCGCCATCGGTCACGCCTGTATCGGCCAGCCTCGTGATCCGTTCGAGCTCGGCGGCTTCGTCGAAGGGATACGCCGGCGAGGCGATGCCACGGGCGAGGTCGAGCGCGGCGTCGATGTTTCCTTGGCGGGTGCGCGGGTGCTTCTTGCGGGCGATCTTCGCGACCGTGCCGAAGTTGACGTACCTCAGGTTCGCCAGGCCGGTGATGTCGCTGGGAACCGCGGCGGACGAGGTGAGGGTGCGGACTCTGGCGGGATGCCGCAAGGCGGCTCGCTGCGCCAGGAGTCCGCCCATGGAGTGCCCGAAGACGTGCGCGGTGTCCCAGTGCAGCGCGTCCATGACCGCGATCGCGTCGTCGGTCATGTCCTCTGCCGTATAGGCCGTACCGCGACGGCGAAGGAGCGCGGCGAACGGGTTGCTGGTGTCGGCCGGCGGCAGGTGGGTCGATTCTCCGGCGTCACGCTGGTCGAACCGGGCCACGCGAAACCCTTCTTCGGCGAGGGCCTGGCAGAACCCGGTGGGCCACCAGTGGCGGGAGACGCCCAGACCCATGAAGAGCAGCAGCGGCTCACCTCCCGCGGGCCCCTGGAGCTGGTCGTAAGCGATCTTGACGGAGCCGTTCTCGGCAAGCCGCACCGGTGACCAGCGTCCGCCTGGTCCCGTGCTCGAATCAGAGCGCATGGCACCCTCCCTAATACTGCGATCATCGTTCGCGGTATTAGGGTACACGGGTGAAGATCGTGAGGGAGTGAATGTGACCGGCGAATCAAGATCGATCTGGGACCGACGCGCACGCGGGTCCCGAGGCCCGGCGCCCGAACGGAGCCTCGCCGAGATCACTGCCACCGCGATCGCCATCGCCGACGCCGGAGGGCTGGCTGCGGTCTCGATGCGACAGGTGGCCACCCGTCTCGGTACCGGGCCGGCCAGCCTCTACCGCTACGTCGGCGGCCTCGGTGACCTGCTCGACGTCATGGCGGACACGGTCACGGGGCAGATCGACCTGAGCCGTCCTGCCAGCGGCGATTGGCTCGGTGACATGGTGACCCTGGTGGCAGAGGCGAAGACCGTCTATCTCCGCCACCCGTGGATGGTCACCCTGCTGTCGCAGCGGACGCCGCTGGGGCCGAACGCCATCGGCTACCTCGAATCGGCCCTTACCTACCTGGAGCAGTCCTCGGCCGACGGCGGCACCAAGCTTGAGGCGATCGCGATCGTCAGCGGGCTCACCCGTCTCTTCGCCGCCGAGGAGCTGCGCGCTCGCGACGCACCCGACGACGGACGAGCGGCCCAGGAGTCGTTTCTGCTCCGGGTCGCGGCCGACGGGAAGCACCCACACCTACGAGCTGCGCTGGAAACCCGAGGGCCACAGAAGGGCTCGGAGTTCCGACGAACCATCCGCCGGGTACTCATCGGAATGCTGACGTCCGACGAGGAGGAACCTCACCCGACGCGAGAGTAGCCGGTGCCGAACCGCACGATGACCATGGCCGCGCACGCCGAGCCGAGAGAAGCACGTCGCTCAGGGCCCGGATCGACACGCGACCTGCGGTTCGCCCCGGGACGCGGACCACGACCTTGCGGTTCAGCGCCGAGCCGCGCCGGTCTGACGCCGCGGGCAAGGTCCGCTTCCAGAACACCATCACGCATGCTTATGGGCCCAGAACCAGGCCCAGGCGTGTTCTGGAAGCGGACATCCGAGCCAGCCCTGGCCCCCACAGCCCCGACGAGCAGAGAGCCCGGCCGATGGCAGGGCCCTCACATATAAACGATGACGCGAGACATCTATGAACGATGTCTCGCGTCATCACATGGGTGGAGCTGGGGGGACTCGAACCCCCGACCCCCTGCATGCCATGCAGGTGCGCTACCAGCTGCGCCACAGCCCCGAATTGGTCTCCCCCAGCCATCGGGCCGGGCGAGCGTCGTTAGTCTATGCAGACCGGCGCCGAGGACCAAATCAAAACCGGCGTGCGTTCGATCACGCAGGAGACCGCACGCCGGAACCGCGCCAGGAAACCGACGGCTACTGCCGGGCCTCCGGCCCGGACTGCCAGGTGTCGAGCGGGTACCCGGCACCGACGTTGTGCGCGACGAGCCGCCAGTCCGGCGTCGCCCCCGGGGTGGAGGCGTGCAGGTGCGACCAGTGCACGTTGTGCAGGCCGTGCACCCCGCGCCAGGTGGCAGGGTCCAGGCCCAGCAGACGCGTGATCGCCTGCGTGATCGCCGAACCGTGCGACACCACGACGAGCGTCTCCCCCGCGCCCAGGGCGCCGGCGTGCCGCAGCACGGCTTCCTCCATGCGCCGGGCGACGGCGTTCTTCGACTCGACGCCCGCGACCGTCGGCTCACCGCCGCCGCGCCAGAGGGCGTGCTCGTCCGGCCAGCGTTCGGCGATCTCGGCGTCGGTCATGCCCTCCCAGATGCCGAACGAGCGCTCGCGCAGCCCGGCGTCGGTCACGACGTCCAGGCCCAGGTGCCGCGCGTACGCCTCGGCAGTGTGCCGCGCCCGCTCCAGGTCGCTCGCGACGACGAGGGACGCCTTGTGCGACGCCGCGAGCGCCGTGGCGCCCTGCTCGGCCTGCCAGCGCCCCACCTCGTCGAGGGGGATGTCGATCTGGCCCTGCAGCCGCAGGCCGGCGTTGTATGCCGTGCGCGCGTGGCGCAGCAGCACGACCGTCCCTGCGGTCACCGGCGCGAGTCCCCGGCCAGGTGGATGGCGCCGTCGTCGGGTTCGCTGTACTCGCCCGTGTCGCCGCCACCGCGTGCGTCCTCGGGGAGCGGGATCGCCGGGCAGTCCTTCCACAGGCGCTCGAGCGCGTAGTAGGTGCGGTCCTCGGCGTGCTGGACGTGCACGACGATGTCACCGAAGTCGATCAGCACCCACCGCGCCTCGGACTTGCCCTCGCGCCGGATCGGCTTGACGCCCTCCTTGAAGAGCGCCTCCTCGACGGCGTCGACGATCGCGGAGACCTGACGCTCGCTGGCGCCGGACGCGATGAGGAACACGTCGGTGAGCACGAGCTGCTCGCTCACGTCGAGCGCGATGATCTCCTGCGCCTTGATGCTGCTCGCCGCTCGCGCAGCGAGAATCGCGAGCTCTGTGGCACGCTCGGTCGCCGTCATGCGGCACCGCCTCTCATGAAGCCGGGTGACAGACCCGGCAGGGTGCCCAGCAGGGCCGCCGCCTGGTCCGTGTCGAAGGTGCCGCTGTCGCCCTCGAGCACGAGCTTCCAGATCAGGAGGCCGAGCACGAATGCGACGACCACCAGGATGATGTAGTGCAGCCAGGTGTACTGCGGACCCTCGTCCTCCTCCTCGTCCCACTCCTCCTCCACCTCGCGGCGGGAAGCACGGGACGGGGCGGCCGGGCCGGGACCGAACTGGCCCGGCGCACCGGGGCGCTGCTGCCCGGGACCGCCGACCGGACCCGAACCGGGGCCGCCAGGGCCGCCGGCACCCGGACGCCCGGGGAACGGGGAAGCAGGACCCGCAGGCGCACCGCCCGGCGGCAGGGACTGCGGCGCCGCCGTCTGGCTGCTGGACTCCCAGGGGAGGGCGGGGGCCGGCGCGCCTGCCGACATGGAGCCGGGTGCACCGCCCGCCGAACGGCTCGGGCTGCCCGGCCGCTGCTGGCCGAGGCCACCGGGCGCGCTGGGCGGGCCGGAGCGGGTACCGAACGGCGAGGGCGGGCTCGACGGCGGCTGGGTCGGCGCCGCGGCCCCCCACTGCGACGTCTGGCCGGAGTCAGCGGACCGACCGGGGCCGCCGGGCATGCCGGGGCCGGGAGCCTGGGGGGCGTTCTGGCCGCCGAACCGCCCGGACCGACCCTGCTGCGGGGCGGGCGGCACGGGACCGGACTGACGGGAACCGAACGGGCTGGGCGGCGCGCTCTGCTGGCCGGGACCACCCTGGCCGGGTCCGCCACGGCCGCCAGGGCCGGACGGCGGGGCGCCGTGGTTGCCCGGGGCGGACTGCCCACCCGGCCGGCCCTGGCCGGGACCACCGGCGCCGTACGGCGGCGGGTTGCCGCCCGGCTGCTGCACCGGCGTCAGACGACCGGTCGCGTCCACGCCGCGCGAGCCGCCCGTCGCCTGCGGGGGGCGGGCGACCGGCGGGTTCTGCGGCGCCCAGCCGCTCTCGGGCGCGGGCGCACCGCGGTGCGGAGGCTGCTGACCGCCCTGCGGCGGGTAAGCACCGCCACCGGCGCCGCTACCACCTGCGGCGGCGGCCGCAGCGGCAGCCTCGCGCTCGCGGATCTCGCGGCGCGTCATGGGACGACCCTTGTTGTCACTCATCGTGAAGACCTCGATACAGTCCGTGCTTGGCGATGTACTGGACCACGCCGTCAGGCACCAGATACCAGACCGGCAAACCCTCCTCGGCCCGACGACGACAGTCGGTCGAGGAGATGGCGAGCGCAGGAACCTCGAGCGTCGTCACACCGTCCCGAGGAAGCCCGTCCACGGAGAGCATGTGCCCTGGCCGTGTGACAGCGACGAAGTGTGCCATGTCCCAGAGCTTCTCGGCATCCTTCCACCGAAGAATCTGCTGGATGGCGTCCGCTCCCGAGATGAAGTAGAGGTCCGCCTCCGGACGCTCGGCACGCAGGTCCCGAAGAGTGTCCACCGTGTAGGTGAGGCCCGCGCGGTCGATGTCGACGCGGCTCACGGTGAAGCGCGGGTTGGACGCCGTGGCGATCACCGTCATGAGATAACGGTGCTCCGCCGGCGTGACCCGCTGCTTCTGCTTGAACCCCGGCCGGCCCGTGGGGACGAAGACGACCTCGTCCAGCCCCAGCTGGGCCACCGCCTCGCTCGCGGCCACGAGGTGACCGTGGTGGATGGGATCGAACGTGCCGCCCATCACTCCGATGCGCGGCCTGGTCCCAGTGGGGGCACTCATACGGTGGGTGCGCTCATCTGGTCGTCAGGCTCCAGGCGGATCAGTGTCGGTTGCCGACGTTGCGGAACGCGTACGTGACGACCAGCGCGGCCACGAGCGCGCCAAAGGCGATCAGGCCCATCGCGATCGGAGCGATCGGCTCGTTGACGTGCTCCGCGGCGGCCTCGGCGGCCAGGACGGCGTTGTGCAGCACGGGGGTTCCTCCCAGTCGGACGTGCTCAGGTGGGCTTTAGTCTCTCACGGACCTCCTGCGGCGAGTACACCGCGGCACTGGGCCGCAAGGAGATCCTGGGGAGGTCTCCAGGACGCCAACGGGGCCTCACGGCCTGATGTGCCCGTCGCCCGTTACTACCCACTTCGTGGTGGTCAGCTCGCTCAGTCCCATGGGACCACGCGCATGCAGCTTTTGCGTGGATATGCCCACCTCGGCACCCAGGCCGAGCTCGCCGCCGTCGGTGAACCGCGTGGACGCGTTCACCATCACGGCCGCGGAGTCCACCTCCGCGACGAACCGGTCCGCCGCCGTGATGTCCCGCGTGACTATCGCCTCCGTGTGCCCGGAGGACCAGGTACGGATGTGCTCGATCGCCTCGTCGAGCGACGGCACGACGCGGACGCCGAGCTCCAGCGCCAGGTACTCCGTTGCCCAGTCCTCATCCGTAGCAGGAATCATGTCGGCCCCGGCGGGAGCAAAGGACATGGCTGCGTCGTCACCGTGGAGCACCACGCCGGCGTCGGACAGCGCAGCGAGCGCCGCCGGGAGGAAGGCCGCGGCGGCGTCCTGATGCACGAGCAGCGTCTCGGCCGCGTTGCAGACGCCGACCCGCTGGGTCTTGGCGTTCATCACGATCGCCACGGCCATGTCGACGTCGGCCGTCGCGTCCACGTAGACGTGCACGTTGCCGACGCCCGTCTCGATGACGGGCACGAGGGACTCACGGACCACCGTCTGGATGAGGTCGGCGCCGCCGCGCGGGATCAGCACGTCCACGAGGCCGCGGGCGCGCATGAGCGCCACGCCGCCCTCGCGGCCGTAGGCGTCGATCGACTGGACCAGGTCGGCAGGCAGGCCCCGCGCCTCCAGGGCGCCCCGCATCACGGCCACGATCACCGCGTTCGACGACGCCGCCGCGCTCCCCCCGCGCAGGATCACCGCATTGCCGGACTTCAGGGCCAGGCCCGCGGCGTCGACCGTGACATTGGGGCGGGCCTCGTAGATCATGCCGACCACGCCCATCGGGACGCGGACCTGGCGCAGGCGCAGGCCGTTCGGCAGGGTCTGCCCCCGCACGACCTCGCCGACCGGGTCGGGCAGCCCGGCGACGTCGCGCAGCGCGTCCGCGATCTTCCCGATCCGCTCCGGGGTGAGGGCGAGCCGGTCCAGGAGCCCGTCGGACATCCCGTTCGCGCGCCCGCGCTCCAGGTCCTCGGCGTTCGCGGCCACGATCCGGTCCGCGGACGCCACCAGGGCGTCGGCGATCGCACCGAGGGCGGCGTCCTTCGTCATGCGGTTCGCCAGGGCCATGGTGCGCGAGGCGACCTTGGCGCGCCGGGCGACGTCGCGCACCGAGGTGGTGACGTCCGCGGTGCCCGACGGCGGCGTGGCTGCTCCGGCGCTCGCGCCTCCGGCAGGTGTCGCCTCGTCCTGGGTCACTGTCGTCATGCTCCGAGAGTACGACGGGCGAGCGCCGGAGCCGAGGGCGATCCGTGGTGTGGACGCGTCAAGCCGTCAGGAGCGGCCCTTGGAGCTCGCGGGCCGGTCGAGCACCAGGTCGTCCCGGTGCACGACCACGCGGTCGTACCCCTCCCCCAGCTCGTCCCGGAGGGCGTAGGTGGAGCGCCCCAGCAGGGCGGGGAGGTCGCTCGCGTCGAAGGCGACCAGGCCCCTGGCGATCACCGTGCCGTCGGGCGCGACGAGCTCGACGGGGTCGCCCGCGTCGAAGTGGCCCTCGGCCTTGGTGATCCCGGCGGGCAGGAGGGAGGCGCGGCCGCCGAGCACGGCGCGCGCGGCGCCGTCGTCCAGGTGGAGGCGGCCCTGCGTGCGGGCGGCGTGCGCGATCCACAGCCTGCGCGCCGACGTGCGGCGTCCCGTGGCCGTGAAGAACGTGCCGACGTCCTCGCCCGCGAGCGCGGCCGACGCGTTGGCCGCGAGCGTGAGGACGGCGGGGACGCCCGCGCCGGTGGCGATCCGCACCGACTCCAGCTTGGTGACCATGCCGCCGGTGCCGACGGAGCTGCCGCGCGCGGTCACCTCGACGGCCGACACCTCGGCCAGGTCGCTGACCAGCGGGATGCGGCGGGCGCCGGGGCGGGACGGCGGCGCGTCGTGCAGGCCGTCGACGTCGGTCAGGAGCAGCAGCGCGTCCGCCCGCACCAGGTGCGACACGAGGGCCGCGAGGCGGTCGTTGTCGCCGAACTTGATCTCGTCGGTGGTGACGGCGTCGTTCTCGTTGATGACAGGCACGACGCCGAGCGCGAGCAGGCGCTCCAACGAGCGCTGCGCGTTGCGGTAGCGGGCGCGGCGGACGGTGTCCTCGGCGGTAAGGAGGATCTGGCCGATCTGGATGCCGAACGCCCCGAACGCCTCCTGGTACCGGCCCACGAGCTGTCCCTGGCCCACCGATGCCGCCGCCTGCATGGTGGCGAGGTCGCGCGGCCGGGTGCCGAGCCCCAGCGGGCCGATGCCCGCCGAGATGGCGGCCGACGTGACGAGCACGATCTGGGCGCCCTGGGCGTGACGGGCCGCCAGGACCTGCACGATCCCGCGCAGCGCCCCGACGTCGAGGTGCCCGTCCGGGCCGGTCAGCGAGGACGAGCCGATCTTCACGACCACCCGCTTGGCGGTGGCGATCACGGACCGGACGTTCGCAGAATCCTGGTTCACGCCCTCATCCTCGCTGCACCCCGCCCCCGAACGCGCGGTCATTTCACGCTCCGGGCACGACCCCTTGGCTGTGGGCGCGACCGTTGCGCCCAAACCGGGCGGGTAGTAGCAACGGTTGCGCCCACAACCAGTCAGTCCTGGTCCGGGTCCGTCCAGTGGCCGGCCTCGCGCTCGGTCCACAGCTCGCGGCGGGCCTCGGTCTTGGCGTCCATGCGCTCGGTGAACTCGCGACGCTTGTCGCCGCGGGTCGGCCGCTCGTTCTGGTCGAGGCGCAGGTCCGTGCCGCGGCCGCCGAGCAGCTCCGGACCGGTCTGCAGCGTCGGCTCCCAGTCGAAGACGACTGCGTTGTTCGGGTCGCCGATGCGCACCTCGTCGCCGGCGACGGCGCCCGCCTTGAACAGCCCGTCCTCGACGCCGAGCTTGGCGAGCCGGTCCGCGAGGAAGCCGACGGCCTCGTCGTTGTTGAAGTCGGTCTGCTTCACCCAGCGCTCGGGCTTGGTGCCGCGCACCTCGAACCAGTAATCGGTCTCGCCGCCCAGGCGCCGCACGGTGAACTTCGACTCGTTCACGGCGCGCGGGCGCAGCACGATCGGCGCAGGCTCGGGCGCGGGCGCCTCCGCGCGAGCCTTCTCCACGACCTCGGCCAGGGCGAAGTTCAGCTCGCGCAGGCCCTCGTGAGTGGCCGTCGAGATCTCGAAGACGCGCAGCCCGCGCGCCTCCAGGTCGGGCTTGACGAACTCCGCGAGCTCGCGGCCCTCGGGCACGTCGATCTTGTTGAGCACCACGAGGCGGGGCCGCTCGTTGAGCGGCACGCGGCCGCCCTCGATGCCCAGGTCGCCGGAGTAGCTGGCGAGCTCGGCCTCGATCATGTCGAGGTCGCTGATCGGGTCGCGACCGGGCTCCAGCGTGGCGCAGTCGAGCACGTGCACGATCATCGCCGTCCGCTCGATGTGCCGCAGGAACTCCAGGCCCAGGCCCTTGCCCTCGCTCGCGCCCGGGATCAGGCCCGGCACGTCGGCGACGGTGAAGCGCGACTGGCCGGCCTGCACGACGCCGAGGTTCGGCACCAGGGTCGTGAACGGGTAGTCGGCGATCTTGGGGCGGGCCGCCGAGATGGCGGCGATCAGCGACGACTTGCCCGCGCTCGGGAAGCCCACGAGCGCCACGTCGGCGATCGTCTTGACCTCGAGCTCGATCTCGGCCTCGTCGCCCTCCTCGCCGAGCAGCGCGAAGCCGGGGGCCTTGCGCTTCGGCGACGACAGCGCCCGGTTGCCCAGGCCGCCCTTGCCGCCCGCGGCGACGATGTACTCGGCGCCGTCGCCCACGAGGTCGGCCAGGACGTTGCCGTCCAGGTCCTTCACGACAGTGCCGTCCGGCACCTTCAGGATCAGGTCGCCGCCCTTGGCGCCGTCCCGGTCGTCGCCCATCCCCTGGGTGCCCGACGTCGCCCGCCGGTGCGGCGAGTGGTGGTACTCCAGCAGGGTGGTGGTGCTCGCGTCGACGACCAGCTTCACCGTGCCGCCGTCGCCGCCGTTACCGCCGTCGGGCCCCGCGAGGGGCTTGAACTTCTCGCGGCGGATCGAGGCGCAGCCGTTCCCGCCGTTTCCCCCGGCGGCATGGAGCACCACCCGGTCTACGAAGCTGGCCATGTCTCGATCCTCTCAAAAACTGCTCAGGTGGAGCGGCTCGGAGCCGCTCGTGAAAAGACGTAAGGGGGCGCACCGTCACCGGTGCGCCCCCTTACGCGGAAGCCGGTACTCAGGCCTCGACAGTCACGATGTCGATGACCTTGCGGCCACGACGCGCGCCGAACTGCACGGCGCCGGGGGTGAGGGCGAACAGGGTGTCGTCCTTGCCGCGGCCGACGTTGATGCCGGGGTGGAAGTGGGTGCCGCGCTGGCGGACGATGATCTCGCCGGCCTTCACGACCTGGCCACCGAAGCGCTTCACGCCGAGGCGCTGGGCGTTGGAGTCACGACCGTTGCGCGAGGAGCTCGCGCCCTTCTTGTGTGCCATCTCAGGACCTGTCTTTCGGGACGAAGAAGTAGAAGAAGAAGTATCTGGATCACGCGCGGGCTCTCTCGAAAGAGGAGGCTCGGTCAGAGGAGGCCCGCAGCGGAAGTCACTTGATGCCGGTGACCTTGAGACGGGTCAGCGACTGACGGTGGCCCTGACGCTTGCGGTAACCGGTCTTGTTCTTGTACTTGAGGATCGTGATCTTGGGACCCTTCTCGTCCCGAACGACCTCGGCGGTGACCTTGACCTTCGCCAGCTTCTTCGCGTCGGTGGTCACCTTCTCCCCGTCCACGAGCAGGAGGGCCGGGAGCTCGAGGGTCTCACCGGGGTTCGCCTGGACACGGTCCATGACGACGATGCTCCCGACGGACACCTTCTCCTGACGGCCACCAGCCTTGACGATCGCGTACACCACGTTCAACTCATCTCTCTAGTCTTGGCGTGCGCGCAGGACGGAATCCACCGGCTTTGCTGTGACTCGCTCCGCCGCGGCGGTCGAGTGCGATGCGCCATGGGCACGCAGGACGGGTGTGCAGACAGCACACCGAAGCACCAGGTTACGCGAACGGTCCGGCGGGTTCAAACCGGTGGGCACGTGGCCTTGCCCACCCTCGTCGGGGATGCCGCACGCACGCGCGTCGAGCACGAGGGGTAGAGCACCTGGCGACCTGGATCCGCGTGTGCCTACCCTGGGATCGGGTGATCCTGATGGTCTCTGAACCAGCAGTCGAGCACGACGACATAGAGCGGGCGATGCGAGCGGTGCCCCGTCGTGAGTTCCTGCCCCGGTCCCAGCGGCCGTTCGCGGGCCAGGACCGGCCGCTGCCGATCGGGCGCGGCCAGACGTCGTCACAGCCCACCACTGTCGCCGCGATGCTCCGCCTGCTGCGCGTGCCGATCGGCGCCCGGGTGCTCGACGTCGGCGCGGGCTCCGGCTGGAGCACCGCGCTGCTCGCCTACCTGACCGGACCGCAGGGTTCGGTGCTGGGCGTCGAGCGCGACAGCCGGCTCGCCGAGTGGGGCGCGGCGAACGTCGAGCGCACCGGGATGACGTGGGCGCAGGTCGTGCAGGCGACGCTCGGCGTGCTCGGGCAGCCCCGGGCGAACGGCTGGGACCGCATCCTGGTGTCGGCGTCGGCCCGCGCGCTCCCGCGCGCGCTGGTGGAACAGGTCGGCTACGGCGGGCGCATGGTCATCCCGATCCGGACGTCGCTCCTGCTCATCGAGCGTCTGCCCGACGGGCGGACCCGCGCCACCGAGCACGGCGGGTACCGGTTCGTACCGCTGATCGAGGACGAAGCCGACCGAGTTGGCGAACGTACGGACAAGTAAAGGTCAACACACCGTTTAAAATCCTTCGCGAGGCGTCCACAACTGCCCCTCGCGACAGTAACCTACGGTCCCGTAGGCTCAGCCCATCTGCACGATGGACGAGACCGTCCGACTCCACGACTGGGAAGTCGACACCGAGCATGTGAGGACCACATGGCCCAAGCTGCCCCCATCGTCCGCGAGGGCTTCCGCCCGACCAAACCGCGTGACCCCGATGCGCAGCCGGTGACCAGCACCTACTCGTCGCTCGCACGTACCGTGCGCGACGCCGGACTGCTCCACCGCGCCCACCACTACTACGCCTGGAACCTCGCCGCGCTCACCGTTGCGCTCGGCGGGATCGTCACCGGGTTCGTCCTGCTCGGCGACTCATGGTTCCAGCTCCTCATGGCCGGGGCACTCGGCCTGGTACTGACCCAGTTCGCCTTCGTGGCGCACGAGGCCGCCCACCGCCAGATCTTCGAGTCCGGCCCGCGCAACGACCGATTGGGCCGGCTGATCGCCAACACGGTGGTCGGCATCAGCTACTCGTGGTGGATGAACAAGCACACCCGGCACCACGCCAACCCCAACCGGGTCGGCAAGGACCCGGACATCGAGAACGACACGATCGCGTTCACCGAGGACGGCGCCCGCCAGCAGCGCGGCCTCAAGCGGTGGATCAACAAGTACCAGGGCTGGCTGTTCTTCCCTCTGCTCACCCTCGAGGGCCTGAACCTGCACGTCACCTCGATCCGTTCGCTGTTCCAGGGACCGCCTGAGACCCTGCGGTCCCGCATCCGCGAGCTCGTCACCATCACGGTCCGCCTCACCATCTACGTCGCGATCCTGTTCTGGGCACTGCCGCCCGGTATGGCCTTCGCGTTCCTCGGCGTGCAGATGGCCGTGTTCGGCGTCTACATGGGCGCGTCGTTCGCGCCCAACCACAAGGGCATGGCGATCATCCCCGCCGACAGCCGCATGGACTTCCTGTCGAAGCAGGTCCTGACCTCGCGAAACATCCGCGGCGGCTGGTTCATGAACATCCTCATGGGCGGGCTCAACTTCCAGACCGAGCACCACCTGTTCCCGAGCATGCCGCGGCCGCACCTCATCCGGACCGCCGAGATCGTCCGGGAGCACTGCGCGAACCTCGGCATCCCCTACACGGAGACGAGCCTGGGGCAGTCGTACCTGATCGTCGTCGCCTACCTGAACCGGGTGGGGCTCGCGGCACGCGACCCGTTCGACTGCCCGCAGTACAAGCTGATGCGCTGACGCATCGGCTCTGACTCGCGGGACAGCGTCGCCGAAGTAGAGCGCCTGTCCGACGCACGCTCTCCTTCGGTAGCGTGCGTCGGACAGG
>NZ_JBHUUX010000060.1:0-35417 GCF_042670845.1 Promicromonospora sp. NPDC057138
AGCTTGTCGAGACCAGGTCTCGACAAGCTCGACCACCGGAGCCCCTCGACCACCGGAGCCTTGCGACGGGTCAGGGGGCTTCGTCCAGGTTCTCGGGTTTGGGGAGCGAGTCCTCGACGCCCAGGAGGTGGCTCGCCATCCGGATCCGGGCCGCTTCCGGGTCGTGCGCGGCGAGTGCGCCCCAGATGGCCTCGTGCTCGCCGTGCGTGCGCTCCTCGATGCCCTCGGTGTGCAGGCCGCGCCACAGCCGGGCCCGGACGGTGCGGCCCGCGAACGACTCGATGAGCGCCTCCAGCACCGGGTTGCCGGTGTGCGCCGCGATGACGCGGTGGAACGCGATGTCGATCTCGATGAACCGGTCGTGGTCCACCGACCCGCCGTGCATGATCTCCGGGACCCGGTCCAGGATCGCTCGCGCCTCGGCGACGGCGGCGTCGGGCATCCGGACCGCGGCCAGGCCTGCGGCCTCCGTCTCCAGCACGCGGCGCACGCTGTGGAACGCGGGCATGGCGCCGTCGTCCTGCAGGTCGAGGACCAGGCCCATGGGGGAGAGCAGCCGGGCGGGGTCGAGGCTGGTGACGTAGGTGCCGTCACCCTGGCGGGTATGCACGACGCCGAGGATCGACAGCGCGCGCACTCCCTCCCGCAGCGATCCGCGGGAGACCTGGAGCGTGTCGGCCAGGTCCTTCTCGACCGGCAGCCGGTCGCCGGGCTTCAGGCGTCCGTCGAGGATCATCCTGCGGATGCCGTCGACTACCTCGTCAGTGCGGGACATGGTCGGCAGTATCGCGCACCCAGTAGGACCCGTGCGGAAACCGGAACTCGTCCAGGGACTCCTCGTACATCTGCGTGGAGTAGCCCGGCCGGGCCGGCAGCACGTACGCGGTGCCCGCGCCCTTGTCCGCGACGACGCACGGGTCGGTGAAGTGCTCGTGCAGGTGGTCCACGTACTCGGTCACGCGCCCCGTGAGGTCGCCGCCGATCGCCACGTAGTCCAGCACGGAGACGTGCTGCACCATCTCGCACAGGCCGACGCCGCCCGCGTGCGGGCACACCGGGACGCCGAACTTCGCCGCGAGCAGCAGGACGGCGACTATCTCGTTGATGCTCGCGAGCCGCCCGGTGTCGAGCTGGCAGTAGTCGATGGCCTCGGCCTGGAAGAGCTGCTTGAACATCACGCGGTTGTGGCAGTGCTCGCCCGTGGCCACCCCGATCGGCGCGACGGCGCGGCGGACGGCGGCGTGCCCCAGGATGTCGTCGGGCGACGTCGGCTCCTCGATCCACAGCGGGTCGAACCGGGCCAGCTCGCGCATCCACTCGATAGCCTGCGGCACGTCCCAGACCTGGTTGGCGTCGATCATCAGGGCGCGGTCGGGGCCCAGCACCTCCCGCGCGATCGTCAGCCGGCGGACGTCCTCCTCGAGGTTCGCCCCGACCTTGAGCTTCACGTGCTGGTACCCGGCGTCGACGGCCTCCTGGCACAGCCGCCGGAGCTTGTCGTCGCTGTAGCCGAGCCACCCGGCCGACGTCGTGTACACGGGGTAGCCGGTCTGCTCCAGGTACGCGAGGCGCTCCTGCTTGGTGCCCTCGCGCGCGCGGAGGATCGCCAGCGCCTCGTCGCGGGTCAGCGCGTCGGAGAGGTACCGCAGGTCGGCGATGCCGACCAGCTCCTCGGGGGTCATGTCGACCAGCAGGCGCCACAGCGGCTTGCCCGCGCGGCGCGCCACCAGGTCCCAGGCCGCGTTGAGCACAGCGGCCAGCGACAGGTGCACCACGCCCTTCTCGGGCCCGAGCCAGCGCAGCTGGCTGTCGGCGGTCAGGTCGCGGTAGACGGCGCCCATGTCCGCGGCGAGCGCGTCGACGTCACGGCCCACGAGCAGCGCGGCCTGCTGGCGTGCGGCCTCGGCGACTAGGTCGTTGCCGCGGCCGATCGTGAATGTCAGGCCGTAGCCACCCAAGGGCGCGCCGGTCCGCTCGGTGGCATCCGTCTCAAGGACGACGTAGGCCGCAGAGTAGTCGCCGTCCTTGTTCATCGCGTCGGAGCCGTCGGCGGTCGCCGACGTCGGGAACCGCACGTCCTCGACTCGGACCCCTGTGATCGTGGCCATGCCCGCTCCTTTGCAAACATCAGATGTTTGCCAGCAATCTACGTATGGCGGGCGTCAGGGTCAAGGCGCGGGGGTGTGCGGCGGGGGATTGGTTCGATCAATGCCCTGCCCTGCCCTGCCCTGCCCTGCCCTGCCCTGCCCTGCCCTGCCCTGCCCTGGCCGGGCCCGGCCTGGCCCGGCCTGGCCCGGCCTGGCCCGGCCTGGCCCGGCCTGGCCCGGCCTGGCCCGGCCTGGCCCGGCCTGGCCTGGCCCGGCCTGGCCCGGCCTGACCTGGCCTGGCCCGACCTGGGCCAGGCCCAGGCCAACGGTGCCCATGAGTTCGGTCCCCTGCACGGTCGCGCGATTGACTTCGGTCGGTTGCTCTGAGATCGGTCAATCAACTGACCGATCTCAGAGCAAGCGACCGAAGTCACGACGACGCGTTGCAACCGACCGAAGTCACGGCGTGCATCCGACCGAAGTCGACCGTGCTCGGTCCCGGGCGGGGCTTGACGCGCGTCGCGGATCGGGTGCAGGATGCGCTCAATCGATTTAGCAGGCTCACACCGCCGTGAGGAGGACGGGATGGCACGGGTACGAATCTCCGACGTCGCCGCCGCGGCCGGTGTCTCGACGAGTACCGTCTCGCTGGTCCTCAACGACCGCCCCGGGTCGCGCATCTCCGAGGAGACTCGGGCGCGGGTGCGAAAGGCGGCCGCCGCCGTCGGCTACACGCCGAACTCGATCGCGCGCGGGCTGCGGACGCAGCGCACCCGTACCCTCGGCCTCATCTCGGACGTGATCGCGACGACGCCGTTCGCCGGCCGCATGCTCGCGGGGGCGCAGGACGCGGCGCGCGAGCACGGCCACCTCGTCTTCCTCGTGAACACCGAGGCCGACCCGGCCGTGGAGCGCGAGGCGATCCGCGCGCTCGTCGACCAGCAGGTCGACGCGATGATCTATGCCTGCATGTGGCACCAGGTCGTCGAGACGCCCGACGACCTCCCGTCCCGGTCGGTCTTCCTCGACTGCCGCCCCGCCGACGGCGGGCACCCCGCCGTCGTGCCCGACGAGCTCGCCGGCGGCCGGGCCGCCGTGCGCGAGCTCGTCGCCGCGGGGCACCGGCGTATCGCCTACGTCGACGTCGACGAGCCGCACCCACCCGTCGCGTCGGGCCTGCGCCGCCAGGGCTACCTGGAGGTGCTCGCCGAGGCCGGCATCACGCCGGACCCGGCGTGGCACGTCGGCGGGGCGACGTCGGCCGCAGGCGGGCGCGCGGCGACCGAGCGGCTCCTGGACCTGCCGGCCGACCGCCGGCCGACGGCGATCTTCTGCTTCAACGACCGGATGGCGGCGGGCGCGTACGTCGCGGCACGCCATCGCGGGCTGGAGATCCCGGCCGACCTCTCCGTCGTCGGCTACGACGACCAGCAGCTCGTCGCGGGCGAGCTCGACCCGCCCCTGACCACCATCGCTCTGCCCCATTACGAGATGGGGCGGTGGGCGACCGAGGTCGCCCTCGGCGCCCGGGAACCCCCGGCGTCCGACCAGACCTACCTCATGCCGTGCCCGATCATCCGTCGGGACTCCGTGAGCTCGCCGCCGGCAGCAGCGCCAACTCCAGCCGGCGACGAGCCTGACACAACCCCATGACCGCCTCGGCGGTCGCAGAGCGGTGACCCGACGCGGACGTCGGCCACCAGGAAAGGAATCCATCATGAACCGAGGATCCCTCGCAAAGATCCTATCCGTGTCCGCCGTGGGGGCCCTTGCCCTCACGGCGTGCGGCCAGGCCGGCCAGGGCGCCACGACGTCCGAGGACGGGCGCGTGCAGCTGACCATGTGGACCCACTCCGCGGGCAACCCCGCCGAGCTGGAGGTCTACGAGCAGATCATCAAGGACTTCAACGCGTCGCAGGACGAGTACGAGGTGGTCGAGGAGTCGTTCCCGCAGGGCGCCTACAACGACGCGATCGTCGCGGCGGCCGCCGCGGACGACCTCCCCTGCCTGCTCGACATGGACGGCCCGATCGTCCCGAACTGGGCGTGGGCCGGCTACATCCAGCCGCTCGAGCTGCCGACCGAGGTCACGGACGCGCTGCTGCCGACCGCCGTCGGCTCCTACCAGGACGAGATCTACAGCGCCGGGTACTGGGACGCCGCCCTGTCCGTCTTCGCCCGCAAGTCGGTGCTGGAGGCGAACGACGTCCGCATCCCGACGATCGACGAGCCGTGGACGATCGACGAGTTCGACGCCGCCCTGGCCACCCTCAAGAAGGCCGGTTACGAGACGCCGCTGGACATCGGCGCCGAGGACCAGGGGGAGTGGTGGTCGTACGCGTACTCGCCGATGCTGCAGAGCGCGGGCGGCGACGAGATCGACCGTGACTCCTACGTGTCCGCCGACGGCGCCCTCAACGGCCCGGAGGCCGTCGAGTTCTTCACCTGGTTCCAGGACGCGTTCGACAAGGGCTGGACCAGCTCCGACGGCACGATCGGCAACGAGGAGTTCAACTCCGACAAGGCCGCTCTCAGCTACACCGGCGTGTGGAACGCGATGGACTCGCTTGACGCCGTCGGCGACGACCTGCTGATCCTGCCCCCGCCGGACTTCGGGACCGGCCCCCGGATCGGCGGCGGCTCGTGGCAGTGGGGCATCTCGTCGACGTGCGAGTCGCCCGAGGGTGCCCGCGCCTACCTGGAGTTCAGCTTCCAGGACAAGTACATCGCGGAGTTCAGCGACAAGCAGGTGGTCATCCCGGCGACCGCGGGCGCGGAGAAGCTCTCCAAGAACTTCGGCCCGGACGGCGACCTGCGCCCGTTCGTCGAGCTGTCCCAGAAGTTCGCCCTGGCCCGGCCCGAGACCCCCGCGTACCCGGTGATCTCGTCGACCTTCGAAAAGGCCGCGAAGGACATCATGAACGGCGCGGACGTGCAGTCCACGCTCGACGGCGCGGTCCAGGAGATCGACGCCAACATCGAGTCGAACGACGGGTACGGCTTCTAAGCCCGACCGTCCTGACCGGCGTGGGGCGGCCGTGTGGCTGCCCCACGCCCGGACGGAGCCGACACCATGACACTCACCGACACCGCACCCACCGGTCCGCCTGCTGGACAGCCGCTCGCCGGGCGGCCGTCCGCCCGCAAGCGCCGGGCCGCCGCCGGCCGCCGCGAGCAGCGGGCAGGCCTGGCGATGGCCGCCCCCGCGCTCCTCCTGCTCCTGCTGTTCCTCGTGATCCCGGTCCTGCTCGCCTTCGGGCTGTCGTTCACCAACGCGCGCCTGATCTCGCCGAACCCGCCGCGGTTCGTGGGCCTGGACAACTTCGTACGGGCCTTCACCGCTGACCCCGTGTTCCTGCGCTCGACGCTCAACACGTTCGTCTTCGCGGCGGTCGTGGTCCCGGTCCAGGCCGGGCTCGGCCTGGTGCTGGCCGTGCTCGTCAACCAGAAGGTCCGCGGCGTGACGGCGTTCCGCGTCATCTTCTTCGTCCCGGTGGTCACGTCGATCGTCGTCGTGTCGATCCTCTGGAAGTTCATGTACCAGGACGACGGGCTGATCAACTCGTTCATCGACACGATCACGTTCGGCGCCTGGCACGGCACGGCCTGGCTCAACAACCCGAGCACCGCGCTCGGCGCGATCATCGTCCTGTCGATCTGGCAGGCGGTCGGCTTCCACATGCTCATCTGGCTCTCGGGGCTGCAGACCATCCCCGAGGAGCTGTACGAGGCGGCCCGGATGGACGGTGCCTCGCCGTGGCAGCAGTTCACGAACGTCACCTGGCCGGGCCTGCGCTCGACGATGGTGTTCGTCCTCGTGACGATCACCATCGCGGCACTCGGCCTGTTCGTCCAGGTCGACGTCATGACGCAGGGCGGACCCGTGAACTCCACGACCACGCTCGTCTACCACGCCGTGCGCAAGGGATACCGGGAGCAGGAGACGGGCTACGGCGCCACGATCTCGCTCATCTTCTTCGTGATCGTCCTGGTCATCGCCCTGATCCAGCGCCGCCTGACCCGAGACGAGGACTGACCATGAGTACCGATCTTCGCGGCGAGAAGCAGCTCCGCCGCCGACGCCGGATCTGGTCGTACACGGCCATGGCAGCGCTCGCCGCGTTCTTCCTGTTCCCGCTCGTCTTCATGTTCGTCTCGAGCCTCAAGCCCGACGGGCAGATCCTCTCCGACGTGTCGTCCGTGCGGGCCTTCCTGCCGGTCGGCGACATCAGCCTCGACAACTACACCGGGGTGTTCGACCGCGTCCCGGTGGCCCGGTTCATGTTCAACTCCGTGCTGGTGACCGTGCTGGTCGTCGGGCTGGGGCTGATCGTCAACAGCATGGCGGGGTTCGCCCTGTCCCGGCTGAAGTGGCGCGGGCGCGGGCTGGTCCTCGCGCTCGTGATCGCCACGCTGATCGTGCCCTTCGAGACGATCGCCGTGCCGATGGTCTACTGGGTCTCCAAGCTCCCGACCCTCGTGTGGGAGGACGGGCTGCTCAAGTACGACTTCGGCTGGCTGAACTCGTACCACGTGCAGATCGTGCCGTTCATCGCGAACGCGTTCTCGATCTTCCTGTTCACCCAGTACTTCTCCACGATCCCCAAGTCGCTCGACGAGGCGGCCCGGATCGACGGCGCCGGCTGGTTCACGATCTACCGCCGGATCATCGTCCCGCTCGCCGGCCCGGCGTTCGCGACGGTCGCGATCCTGACCTTCCTGCCGGCTTGGAACCAGTACCTCTGGCCGCTGATGGTGGTCCAGCAGGAGGAGCTCCGCCCCGTCATGGTCGGCATGCAGTACTTCTTCCAGCTCAACACGGCCTGGGGCGAGGTCATGGCGTACACGTCGCTCATCACCCTCCCGGTCCTGGTCGTGTTCCTGTCCTTTCAGCGTGCGTTCGTGAGCAGCGTCGCCGCCAGCGGTGTGAAAGGTTGACGATGTTCGTTCTCCCCGACTCCTGGGTGTGGGACTTCTGGTTCGCCGACGACGGCGAGCAGCACCACCTGTTCTTCCTCTACGCGTCGCGTGCCCTGCACGAGCCGGACGCCCGCCACTACCGCGCGTCGATCGGCCACGCCGTCTCCGACGACCTGGTGAGCTGGACCCGCGTGGCGGACGTCCTCGTGCGTTCGGACGCGCCCGCCTGGGACGACCTGGCCACCTGGACCGGCTCGGTCGTGCGGCATCCCGACGGCACATGGTTCCTCTTCTACACCGGCGCGACGCTCACGCCCGCGGGCAACGTGCAGCGCATCGGCTACGCGACGTCGTCGGACCTGATGACCTGGCACAAGGCGCCGGAGAACCCGGTGCTGGAAGCCGACCCGCGCTGGTACGAGACGCTCGCCGACGGCCAGTGGCACGACGAGGCGTTCCGCGACCCCTGGGTGCTCCCGGACCCGGACGGGGACGGCTGGCACATGCTGATCACGGCGCGGGCCCGCACGGGGCCGGCGGACGACCGCGGCGTCGTGGGGCACGCCTGGTCGCCCGACCTGCGGACCTGGGAGCTGCGGCCGCCGCTCACCGAGCCGGGGCAGGGCTTCGGGCAGCTCGAGGTCATGCAGGTCGAGGTGGTCGACGGCGTGCCGGTGCTGCTGTTCTCGTGCATGGCGGGGGACATGGCGGCCGACCGCGCCCAGAGGACGACGGGCGGGGTGTGGGTGGCGCCCGCGGCCTCGGTGCTGGGCCCGTTCGACGTCGCCGCCGCGCAGCAGGTGACCGACTCCAGCCTGTACAGCGGCAAGCTGGTACGTCGCCGTGACGGCCAGTGGGTGCTGCTCGCTTTCCACCACGACGGCCTCGACGGGGAATTCGTGGGGAGCGTCAGCGACCCGCTGCCCGTCCGGTGGGCGAACGGGAAGCTGCTGGTCGGCCCGCCGGAGCCGGGCTGACTTCGATTCAGCAGGCGCCAGGCTGCCGTTGTCGGGCGGTGGATGGCTCTTCAAAGCCTGCTGAATGCGAGTCAGCTCCGTGCCAGGGGCGGGGGCGTCTCGTGGGGCTTCCTGCAAGTCAGAACGGCGCGACGCCGTGGCGGTCGATGAATGTGCCGGTCGGGCCCTTGCCGCCGCGGGTCGCCAGCTCGACTATCGCGTCGGTGCCCTCCTGGACGGTCTGCGTGCCGCTGTGCGCGTTGAAGTCGGTAGCGGTGTAGCCAGGGTCGGCTGCGTTGATGCGCATCCCCGGGAACGCCCTGGCGTACTGCACGGTAAGCATCGTGACCGCCGACTTCGACGACGCGTACAGCGGCGCGTTGATCTTGAACGCGATCCGCTCAGGGTCGTGTACGGCGCCGAACGACCCCAGGCCGCTGGTCACGTTGACGATCGTCGGGGCGCTCGACCGCCGGAGGATGGGCGCGAAGGCGCGGACCATGCGGATGATGCCGAAGACGTTGGTGTCGTAGACGGTCAGGGCGTCGTCCGCAGTGAGCTCCTCGGCCGGGCTGAACGGACCGGGGATGCCGGCGTTGTTGATGAGGACGTCGATGCCGCCCGCCGCCGCGATCGTCTCCGCGGCGCGGGCCACGGACGTATCGCTCGTCACGTCGAGCTGCAGGAACCGGCCGCCGAGGGCGTTCGCGGCCCGCTGACCGCGCTCCGGGTCGCGGGCACTCATCCACACGGTGTGCCCGGCCTTGATGAGGCGGCGAGCGGTCTCCTGGCCGAGGCTCTTGTTGGCCCCGGTGATCAGTGTTGTCGTCATGCTCTGATCCTGCGGCGGTGCCGCGGGAGGGACCAGGCCCGCCTGTTCGTACGGACTGGCAGTACCACCCAGGATCCCGCCGTCGATGTGAGACTGGAGCATGCGCGATCTGCACGGTGACCTCGGGACGCTTCTCCATGCGTGGCGTGACCGCCTCTCGCCCCTCGACGTGGGCTTCCCCAACGACCACGCGCGGCGGACGGCGGGGCTGCGGCGCGAGGAGCTCGCCTCGCTGGCCGGGCTGAGCGTCGACTACATAGTGCGTCTGGAGCAGGGGCGCGCCCGGCGACCGTCCAGCCAGGTCGCGGCGTCGCTCGCCCGGGCGCTCCAGCTCACCGACGAGGAGCGCGACCACCTCTTCGTAGTCGCCGGGCTCCTCCCGCCGTCGCTCGGCGAGGTACCCGACCACATCCCGCCCGGCGTGCAGCGGCTGATCGCCCGCCTCGGCGAGGTACCGCTGGCTGTCTTCACGGCGTCGTGGGACCTCGTCACCTGGAGCCCGCTCTGGGCAGCCCTCCTCGGCGAGCCGGTCCAGCCCCGCAACGGCAGGCCCAACCTCATGCGGTCACTGTTCATCGGTCCCGCCCTGAACGACGGCAGGGGGACGGTCGTCTACCAGTCCGGCGGAATCGAAGCCTTCGAAGCGTCGCTGGTGGGCGACCTCCGGCGGGTGCACGGCCGGTACCCCGCCGATCGCGGGGTGAAGGCCCTGGTCGAGGAGCTGCTGGCGTCGAGCGAGCGGTTCCGCAGGCTGTGGGAGAGCGGCGCCGTGGGGGAGCACCGGTCCGAGCGGAAGATGATTCGGAACGACGTCGTCGGGGACATCGAGCTCGACTGCGACTCGTTCAGCGTCGCAGGCTCCGACCTGAAAATCATCGCCTACACGGCTCCCACGGGGTCCGAGGCTGCCGAGAAGCTCGACTTCCTGCGCGTCGCCGCCGTCACGGCCATGGCGGCGGGGAGCTGAGGTTCGCACGGTGCTGAGGTGCTCCGCTGTGCGGGCGGGCGGCTAGCCCGCCGTACTGGTGAGCGTCCGCAGGCGCCGCAGCAGGTACTGCTGCTCGGCGAGGTTGCGCGTGGCGCGCGCGGCCCGGCGGTAGGCCTCGGCCGCCTCGGCCTCCCGGCCCAGCCGCTCCAGCAGGTGCGCGCGGACGGCGTCGAGCCGGGGCAGGCCGGGGTGCGCCTGCTCCAGCCGGTCGAGCGAGCCCAGCGCGGCGCCGTCGCCGTGCACCTGGGCCTCGGCCACTATCCGGTTCAGGGCGATCGTCGGGTTCCGGTGCCCGGTCACGATCTGCAGGACGTCGTAGAGCGCGAGGATCTCGGCCCAGTCCGTCGAGCCGGCGTCGGGCGCCTGGGCGTGCAGTGCCGCGATGCAGGCCTGCAGCAGGTACGGGCCGGGTGCCGCGCCGGGCGCCGTCGCCTCGACCAGGGCGATCCCCTCGCGCGCGAGCGACCGGTCCCAGCGGGTCCGGTCCTGCTCGTCGAGCGGGACCAGGGTGCCGTCGGCCGCCTGGCGCGCGGGCCCGCGCGACTCGGTGAGCAGCATGAGCGCCAGCAGCCCGGCCACCTCGGGGTCGTCCGGCAGGGCACGGCGCAGCAGCCGCGCGAGGTGGATGGCCTCGGCCGCCAGGTCGGTGTCGCGGGCCGGTGTGCCCGACGTCGTGTGGTGCGCCTCGGTGAGCATGGCGTAGAGCACGTCGAGCACGGGGCCGAGCCGCTCGGCCGCGTCCCGCGGGTGCGGCAGGGAGCCGCCCAGCTCCGTCAGCCGCCGCTTGGCGCGCGTGATGCGCTGCGCGACGGTCGCCTCGGGGAGCTGGTGGACGTTCGCGATCTGCGCCGTCGTCAGGCCGGCCACCGCGCGCAACGTCAGAGCGACCTGCGCGGGCCGGGGCAGCGCGGGATGGCAGCAGAGCTGGAGCAGGAGCAGGCTGTCGTCGGCGGGGGAGAGCGCCGCGTCCGCGCTGGCCAGGGGCTCGTCCAGCGGTCCCCGCAGCGGTTCGGCCAGGAGAGCCTCGCGGGCCTCCCGGTCCCGGCGCCGGCTGTCCGACCGGATGCGGTCCACGTACCGCCGTCGGGCCGCGGTGACGAGCCAGGCCAGGGGGTCCGACGGCGGATCGGCCGGCCACTGGCGGTACGCCGCCAGCAGCGCGTCCTGGACGGCGTCCTCGCAGACGTCGAACTGGCCCGTGCCGTAGGTGCGCACGAGCCGGGCGAGGACCTGCGGCGCCAGGTCGCGCAGCAGGTCCTCGCCCTCGGTGGTCGCAGGTGTCACAGGTCCGCGAAGTCGCTGAACATCACCGGCCGCACTTCCAGGGCCAGGCCGTCGATGGTGGCGTCCGGGATCATGCGGGCGAGCTCCAGCGCCCGCGCCTCGTCCTCGACGTCGAGCAGATAGAAACCGCCGAGGTACTCCTTGGCCTCGGCGAACGGCCCGTCGCTCGTCTGCGGGGCCCCGGCCACGGACCGCACTACTTTCGACTGGCTCGGGTCGGCCAGCGCCTGCGTGCCGATGAACTCACCGCGCTCCTTGGTGTGCGCCATGAACGCGGCGTGGCCCTCCTCGATCTGCTGGCCCTGCTCGGGCGTGAGCTGCTCGAGGACGGTGGGGTCGACCTGCATCAGGATCAGGTACTTCATGGTTCCTCCTGGTTTCGGATCCGGCGGCGCTCTGCCGTCGTCGTACCCCTTGGTCGGCACGGTCACGGCGGATGCGACAGCCGACCAGAAGAAATCTTCGCCGGTCTTGTCGAGAACCGGCCACCCGTGACGACCAACGGGCATGAGACAACTCGTGAGAACCGCCCAGCCGCACGATCCCGCCACCCGCGCATGGCGCGGAATGATCCTGCTCCTCCTGCCGACGGCGGTGGTCGCCGTCGACATCAACGTCCTGTTCCTGGCACTGCCCGAGCTGACGATCGACCTGGACGTCGGCCCGGCCGAGCAGCTGTGGATCAGCGACGTCTACGGCCTCGTGGTCGGCGTGCTCGCCATCGTGGCGGGCGCCGTCGGCGACCGCGTCGGACGCCGCCGCCTGCTCCTGCTCGGGTCTGCCGGGTTCCTGCTGGCCTCCCTGCTCGCGGCGTTCGCCCCCAGCGCCGAGGTGCTGATCCTCGCCCGGGTGCTGCAGGCGGTCGCGGGCGCAACCCTGATGCCGTCGACACTCGCGCTCATCAGCGAGCTCTTCCCGGACGAGAAGCAGCGTGGCCAGGCCATCGGGGCGTGGGCCACGACCCAGTTCGCGTTCGCCTCGCTCGGACCCGTGATCGGCGGCGTGATGCTGCACCAGTGGTGGTGGGGCTCCGTCTTCCTGATCGCCGTTCCAGTGGGGCTCGCCGTGCTGGTGCTCGGGCCGCGATGGCTGCCCGAGCACGTCGACCCCGCCGCCGCCCAGCGCGTCGACGGGCTCGGGGCCGGGCTCCTCGTCGCGGCGCTCGCGTGCGTGTTCGTGGTGATCAAGGCGGCGATCCCAGGCTCGGGCGCCCCCGGCGCGCTCGTGGTCGCGGCCGGCGTCGGCGCGCTGGTCGCCGGGACCGGGTTCGTCCGGCGTCAGCTCACCGCCGAGGCGCCGCTGCTCGACCTGCGGGTCCTGGCGACCCCGGTCGTCGCCACCACGGTCGGCTCCCTCACCCTGGCGGCCGTGGTGCTCGCCGGGACCGGGTTCTGGGCCACCCAGTACCTCCAGTCCGACGCCGGGATGACGCCGCTGGCCGCCGCCATCGCGTTCGCCCCGATGGCGCTGGGCATCGCCGTCGGGACGCAGGTCGCGACCGTCCTGAACCGCCGGATCCCGGCCGAGGTCCTGATCCCCGGCGGGCTCCTGGTGTCCGCCGCCGGCGCGCTGCTGCTCACCCTGGTGAGCCGCGATCAGCCACTCCTTCCCCTGATCGCGGCGTACACCGTCACCGGGTTCGGGTGCGCGCCGCTCTTCACGTTCGGCACCCAGCGCCTCATATCGGCCGCGCCGCCGGAAGCGACCGCCCGCGCCGCGGCGCTCGCCGAGACGGGAAACCACCTGGGCTCGGCGATCGGCATCGCCCTGCTCGGGACCGTCGGGCGGCTCGCGGCACCCCACATGGAGACCGGGAGCGGCTCGCTCGTGGGGGCCCTGCACCTCGTCGGGCCGGTAGGCGCCGGCGTGCTGGTGCTCTGCGCGGCCCTGACGGTGGGCGGGATGGTCGCTGCGGGACGGCGGGAGCGGGCGGCGGCGTCGATCCGCACGTTGTGAGTCCATAGCGGCGGGTCGCGGCGTCGAACCGCTAGTCGTGAGTCACCGGCGGCGTCGAGCCGCAAGGAGCACGTCCACTGAGCCTGCTATGGACTGACAACCTTCGTCTGGACGATCACGGGGACACGTAGGTTGCGGTTCGACGCCGTAGGGGTAGGGCATCACATCGAGGGGCACGCGGCGCGCGCCCTCCGGCGGTGGCGCGATCACCGCAGGGGATAGGCGGGCAGGCTGTCGTCGGTGGCGAAGAAGTCGGTCAGCTTCATCATCGCGCCGAAGAGCACCGGGCTGGAGAACGTCAGGTCGCGCGCCCGGATTCGCCAGCCCGACGGCGGCGCGAGGAACGGCCCCGCGCTGCCGCTCCGGGCGATCTTCGTCAGCGGCCGCATCCGCCGGTCGTAGGCGGCGAGCGCGGCCGGGTGGTCGCCGCCCGCCGCGACCAGCTCGCCGGCCAGGACGTAGGCGCCCACCAGCGCCAGCCCGGTGCCGAACCCGCCGAGCGTGTTGGCGTAGCCCGCGTCCCCGACCAGGGCCACCCGGTCGCGGGTGTAGCCGGTCATGGTCGTGCGCGCGAGCGCGTCGAGGTAGAACTCGGAGGCGCCCAGCGCGGCCTCGAGCACCTCCGGGACGCGCCAGCCGACGTCGCGGAAGTGGTCCGCGAGGAAGCGCTTCTGGGAGTCGACGTCGCGCCGGTCGTAGTCGGCGCTCGCGGCGCGGAAGACGAAGAGCTGGGGCGCCTTCGACCCGCCGAGCGCGACGTAGCGACCCGGCTCGTTGTAGCCGTAGGCGACGGCCCGGCCGTCGGGCAGCTCGGTGACGAGGTCGTGGGTCGGCACGGCCGCGTCGGCGACGGCGTAGTAGTGGCCGAGGCCCTGAACGTGCTCCTCCTCCGGCCCGAACGCCAGCGCCCGCACCGCGGAATGGATGCCGTCGGCGCCGACGACGAGGTCGAACCGCTCGCTCGGGCGCCGGGCGAAGCTGACGTCGACCCCGTCGGTGGTCGGGCGCAGGGCGACTATCTCGTCGTCGAACACGTAGTCGGCGTCGGCGGCGCTGTGCGCATGGAGGACAGCGGCCAGGTCGCCGCGCGCGATCTCCACGTCGCCGCCCACGAACTCGCCGGGAATGACGGCCTTGACCCGGCCGGCGCCGTCGACCAGCCGGGTGTCCGTCTTGGCCGTCTGCGCGGCGACGACGTCGTCCCAGATGCCCATCCGGTCCAGCACCATGCGGTGGGTGCGGCCCTTGAAGTCGACAGCCTGCCCGCCCGCCCGCACCGCCGGCGACTTCTCGACGACCGTGACGTCGTAGCCGTTGCGGCCCAGCCACAGCGCCAGCGCCGGGCCGCCGATGCTGGCGCCCGAGATCAGTACCTTCGCGCTCATGATTCCTCCAGAGAGTTAACTGCGTATCAGGGACGCGATTAAAGTAGCGTACGCTGGACGCAGATACAAGGGAGTTCATCGAGACGCGCCGGGAGGCGAGATGGAGCACGCGGACCCCGTCGCGAGCGTCCTGTGGCCGGAGGAAGGCCAGCGCAAACGCGGGCCACGGCCGAAGTTCGCTCTCGACGAGGTGGTCGCCGCCGCGATCGCCGTGGCCGACGCCGAGGGGCTCGACGCCGTGACCATGCAGCGGGTCGCCGACGAGCTGGGCGCGGCGAAGATGGCGCTCTACCGCTACGTGCCCGGCAAGAGCGAGCTGACGGCGCTCATGCTCGACCAGGCGCTGGGCGCGCCGCCGGCGAGCCGCGGGCCGGCCGGCTGGCGGCCTCGGCTGCTGCGCTGGGGGCTGGCCATGCACGAGCGGATGTCGGCCCGCCCCTGGACGCTCGACCTCACTCTCGGACGGCGCACGCCCGGGCCGCACGAGCTCGACTGGTTCGAGCGGGGCGTCGGCGCGCTACAGGCGACGCCACTGCACGGCTCCGAGGCGCTCGACGTGCTCGCGCTCATCTCCAACCACGTCCGCGGCAGCGTCCAGCAGGCGGCCGCGGGCGACGACCCGGAGGCCGTGCTGGCCGACCAGCTCGGGCCGATCCTCGCCGCCCACGCCGACCGGTACCCGCAGACGGCGGCCGCGTTCGCGGCCGCGGGCGAGAGCGGGCAGCGCGACGACGCCCTGCGCTTCGGCCTGGAGCGCATCCTGGACGGCGTCGCCGCCCTGATCGCGGAACGGGCGTAGGTCGCGATGGCCGCCGATCTGCTGGCCGAGGCGCTGGCGGCCTTCGGGGCCGTCCGCACGGGCGCACCCCAGCTGACGGTCAAAACGGCCCGCCGTGGCGCGGTTGAAACTCGTGTCCCCGCTGGGCCGATCCAGCAGCGATACTTAACCGGTGACTACGTCCAGCGAGACCCCTGCGGTGGCAGGAGCAGAGATCCCGGTAGAGCGTCTCTTCCGGGTCCCATACGGCAAGGTCCTGCACGGCAAGGACTGCCAGCACCTGTCCGCGGATCGCCTGGCTTCTCTTCAGCCCGCGACCGAGCTCGACAGGCAGAAGTTCAAGGTGTGCAAGACCTGCCTCGTGGCCCTTTCCACGGCCAGCCACGACGACTTCGACTCGTTCGAGGCGGCCCTCGAGGCGCTGCCGATCCCGCAGGTGCACCGGCCCGTCATGCGCGAGATCGCCGAGGGGCTCGACAAGACCCGCATCTGGATCCCGTCGTCCCGCTCGTACGTCGCGGTCTCGCCCGGCCCCGGACAGGAGGCGACAGCCTTCTTCAACAAGGGCTTCGTCGACGTCCAGCAGGCCGGCGGCGGGTACAAGCGCGTCCTGATGGCCGGGTTCTCGGGAACGCAGACCAACACGTTCGCGCACGCGCCCGACGCCGCCCCCGCGAGCTGCCCCGGCTGCTACATGCAGCTTCCCGCAACCGGGCGGTGCGACGCCTGCGACTGAGGTCGCCCGTCCCGACGTCGTCCAACCGGATGCCGTCCGCCCGACCGTGAATGAGCCGGTGGGCTCCCGCAGACAGCTGCGGGAGCCCACCGGCCTCCTTGTGTCCGGGGCTACTCAGTGGCCGCCCGGACCAGCTCCGGCTCGTCCGACGGCGTGGGCGCCGGACGCCGCGGCCCGCGCACCAGCACGTAGACGAACAGCGCGGCCATGACGGCGACCCCCGCCCACATCGCGTTCTGCCAGCCGTCGACGAACGACTCCTGGGCGGCCCGGACCACCGCCTGCGCCTGGGGGCCGGTGTCGGTCGCGGCGTCGAGCGCGTTGGCGACGCCCTGCCGCGCGGCGTCGGCGGCGCCGTCGGGAACGCCATCGAGCCGCGAATCGATGGCGCTGCGGTAGCCGGACGACAGGAGCGCGCCGAGCAGTGCGACGCCGAGCGCGGTGCCGAATTCGCGGGTGACGTCGTTGAGCGCGGACGCGACGCCCTGGCGCGCCTGCGGGAGGGCGCCGGTGATGGCCTCGGTGGACGGCGTCATCGACAGGCCCATGCCGAGACCCATGGCGAGCATGCCGGGCAGGACGGACGGGTAGCCGCCGTCGACCGAGACGACCGACGCCATGAGCGCCAGACCCGCGCCCGCCAGGAGGATGCCGGTGGCCATGGTCGCGCGGGGGCCGACGCGCTGGGACAGCCGCGGGGCGAGGCCGGACGCCACCATCATCAGCACGGCCATGGGCATCAGCGCGACCGTGGACAGCAGTCCCGACCAGCCGAGGACGGCCTGGAAGAACGGGAAGAGGACCACGAAGATGCCCGCCTGCACCCCGAACACCACCAGCAGCGTGACCGAGCCGCCGGCCAGCGAGCGCTCGCCGAACAGACGCACGTCCAGGAGCGCGCCGTCCCGGCGGCGCAGCTCCCACACCACGAAACCGACGGCGGCGGCGAGCCCGACGGCCAGGCTGACCAGGGTCGGCGGGGCGGTCCAGCCCCGTTCGGGCCCCTCCTGGAGGACGAAGATCAGGCCGACAACCGCGACGACCGACGTCAGCGCGCCGACGGTGTCGAAGCCGTGCGGCGACGTCTCGCGGGAGTTGGGCACCGCCCGCAGCGCCATCGCGAGCGCGACGACGACGAGCACGACGGGCAGGACGAACAGCCACCGCCAGGTCACCAGGTCGACCAGGGCGGCCGAGAGGAACATGCCGATGATGCCGCCACCGCCGGCCACGCCGGTCCACACGCCGATCGCCTGACCCCGCTCCTGAGGGGGAAAGGTCGAGGTGATGACGGCGAGGGTGATGGGCATGATCATCGCGGCGCCCACTCCGCCCAGCAGGCGGGCGGCGAGCATCACCTCGGCCGACGGCGCGAGTCCGGCCGCCACGCTCGCGACACCGAACACGGCCAGGCCCGCGACGAGCATCGGCTTGCGGCCGAACCGGTCGCCGACCGCGCCGAGCGGCAGCAGGAGCGCGGCCAGGCTGAGCGTGTAGATGTTGATGATCCACAGGACCGTGCTCTGCGAGGCGTCGAAGGCGACGGCGAGGTCGGGCTGCGCGACGTTGAGCCCGGACACCGAGGCGATGACGGCCATCAGCGCGACGCAGACGGCGATCAGGATGGTGCGGAGCTGGCGGGCGTCGGGCCCGCTCATGCCAGGGCCGCCGTCGTGTCGGCGGTGACCAGGTCCGCGTTGATGTGCGCGCCGGCCAGCGCCCCGGCCGCTGCGGACGCCCCGACCTGGGCTGACGGGTCGGTGGCGTTGCCGGCCACCCACACGCCCGGCACCTCGGTCGTCCCGGCCGCGCCGGTCACGAAGTGGCGGCCCATGCCGTGGGGCAGTTCCGCCATCGGCAGCCCGAGGTCCTCCAGCCCGTCGGTCCGCGCCAGCATGGTGGTCGCGACGGCGAGGACGCGCCGGGCCACGAGCTGCCCGTTCGCGAGCCGGACGCCGGCGACGCCGCCGCCGTCGTTCGCCACCACGCGGTCGATGGACGCGTCGACCACGCGGATGCCGCGGGCCGCGAAGCGCGCCCGCGCGTCGTCGTCGAGCTGTGTGCCGCGGGTGAAGTAGACGAGGTCGTCGGTGAGCTGGCGGAACAGCAGCGCGTGGTGGACGGACGCCGGGCCGACAGCGACGATGCCGATCGGCTCGTCGCGGACCTCCCACCCGTGGCAGTACGGGCAGTGCACCACGCTGCGACCCCAGTGGTCGGCCAGGCCGGGGACGTCGGGCAGGACGTCGCGCAGGCCGGTCGCGACGAGGATCCGGCGGGCGTGGAGGGTGGCGCCGTCGGCCAGGGTGACGGTGAAGTGCGGGTCGCCGTCGGCGGACGGGTCCGCCGTGGCGGCCTTGATCACCTCGCCGGACAGCACCGTGCCGCCGTAGCGGCGGACCTCAGCGCGGCCCCGCTCCAGCAGCTCGGCCGGGGGAGTGCCGTCCAGGCCGAGCAGCCCGTGCACGCCCTCGGCAGGCGCGTTGCGCGGGGTGCCGCTGTCGATCACGACCACCGAGCGGCGGGAGCGGGCCAGCATCAGCGCGCCGTTCAGTCCGGCGGCGCCGCCGCCGATCACGACGGCGTCGACGGTCCCGTCCGGCGGTGCGTCGGTGCCTTCGGCGGTGGGCGTGGAGCTGGTTGCAGGCATGTCTCGTTCCCTTTCGTGGCGCGGCCCCGGGTCGTGGGCCGGACGCTCTCGACGCTAACCTCCCCTTGCAATGTGGGCATAGGCTCTTGCTCATGACGCAAGAAACCGGCGAGCTGGACAGCCTCGTACGCAAGCGCATCCGGGCCCTGCGCGTGGCGCAGGGCTGGTCGCTGGAGGAGCTGGCGACCCGCGCCCGGGTCAGCCAGTCCACGCTCAGCCGCATCGAGAACGGCCAGCGGCGGCTGGCTCTGGACCAGCTCGTCACGCTGGCCCGGGCGCTGGACACGTCGCTGGATCAGCTCGTGGAGACCGCGACGGACGACGTCATCTCCAACCCCACGATCGACGCTCAGCGCGGGATGATGCGCTGGCCCATCAAGGCGGAACCGGGCCTGACCGTCGTGCGGCAGCGGATGACCAACCCCGTGCCCGACAACCCCGCGCGCATGCGCGCCCACCCCGGCCGCGAGTGGCTGGTCGTCATCTCCGGCACTGCGACCCTGCTCCTGGGCAACCGGCGCTTCCGCATCGAGACCAACCAGGCGGCCGAGTTCCCCACGATGCTCCCCCACGCCATCGGCGCGGAGGGCGGGCCGTGCGAGATCGTCGGCATCTTCGACCGGGACGCTCGCCGCGGGCACCACCGCGGGGAGGACGCCGGGGAGGTGGGGCGCGCGAAGTCGTGACCCCCGGGGGGCGGGGGAGCGGGTGGGGTCGCGCCCCGACGCGCGCGTCGCGTCACGTCGCGCGCCAGCCCCGTGATTGTGCCCAAAAACCGCCGGTTCTTTGGGCCGAATCGCTGGGCTGCGGCAGGAGCCGCGACCTGACCGGTCGCTAGGCTTCCCGTTCGTGATCGTCACCGAGCTCGACGGGCTGCCAGTGCGGCTCCGCGCACCGCACGACCTGTCGTTCACCGCCCGCTGGGGCACGGTGTTCGCCGTGCTCGACCAGCAGGACTCGGGCAACCTCTGCCTCGGCGTCGACGGCCCGGCGGGCAGGGTGTTCGTCAAGTACGCGGGCGCGCCGACGACGCGGTACGACGGCGCCGTCGAGACGGCGGTCGCAAACCTTCGCCGGTCGGCCGAGGTGTACCGGGCCCTCGCCCACCCGACCCTCGTGACGCTGCGCGATGCCATCGATGTCGGCGCCGGGCATGCCCTCGTCTTCGACTGGACCGACTCGACGCCGCTCGGCAGGCAGTACGAGTTGTCGCACATCGTCCGGTCCATCCCGCTGCCGGCCCGGGCCGGCGCCGTCCAGCAGGTCCTCGACTTCCACGTCCACGCCGCGGCGCGGGGCTGGGTGGCGATCGACCTGTACGACGGTTCGGTGATGCTCGACGCCGACAGCGGGCGCGTCACCCTGTGTGACCTCGACTTCTACGAGCGAGGCCCGGTGGTCAACCGAATGGGGCGCATGTGGGGCTCGACCCGGTTCATGTCGCCCGAGGAGTACCAGGTCGGCGAGCCGATCGACGAGGTCACGAACGTCTTCGCGCTCGGCGCGCTCGCACACACGTTCCTGGGCGACGACGCCACGAAGTCCCGCGAGGCGTGGGCCGGCTCGGACGCGCAGTTCGACGTCGCAGCGCGAGCGATGCGGCCGAACCGGGAGGAGCGGTGGCCGTCGGTCGCGGCACTGGCCGAGGCGTGGCGCTCGGCGGCGCTCGCCCCCGCCGCGCCCGCAACAATGAACCCATGAGCACGCCCCCGCGCCGTCGCCAACGACCCGACCTCTCCACGCTCAGCGAAGACGAGAGGGAGCACTTCGCCGAGCAGCTCCGCGAGCGGGTCTACGTCACGTTCGCCGCGCTCGCCGTCATCCTCACGCTGCTGACCCATGCGCACGGGCTCGGCGCCGGGGCCGCTGCTGCGTCGCTGACCATCACCGCCGTCGGGACGGTCGCGGCCGCCTGGCTCGCGGAGTTCATCGCGCACCTCGCCGCGCACGGCGGGTTTCCGGACCGGGCCAAGGTGCGCGCCATGACGGCGACGAGCCGTGGCGCCCTGCTGACCATCGTCGTCCCGCTGCTCGCCCTGGCGGCTGCGGGCCGCGGGTGGTGGGAGGTGACCGCCGCGCTCCGCGTCGGCGTCGGCGCGCTGATCCTCTCGCTCGTGCTCATCGCGTGGCTCGGCATCCGCCGCACGAAGCTGCCCTGGCTGGCCCGCATCCTGGCGCTGGGCCTGCTCGCGGTGCTCGCCGTCGGCGTGGTCGCGCTGAAGCTGCTCGCCCACGCCTGACGCCCGTCCGACAGCTACTTGTCCGCCGGTGCCGCCGCCCCCTCGACCGCCCGCTCGACCGCGTCGAAGTAGCGCTCGACCATGGCGATGTGGTCGTCGATCACCGAATCGGCCGGCGCTCCGGCGAGCATCCGCGAGACAGTCGCGAGGAACGCCGTGCGGTAGGCGGCCAGCGCCAGCGCGGCGGTCAGGCGCGCGCCCGAATGCGGCTCGGGTTCTCCGGTCGCCTCGGCCAGGCTGCTCGCCAGCACGCCCTCCAGGTCCTGGTACAGCTCGCGGCCCCGGTCGCGCAGCGCGGGCGAGCCCACGATGAGCCGCCAGAACGGGATGAAGCGATCGGCGAAGCCGCCCAGCGGCTGTCCGGTCCTCGCGCGCGCGACCAGCGCGTCGCGCAGGGAGGCCAACGGGGTCTGGTTCTCGGCCCGGTGGGCGATGGCGTCGGTGATGAGCTGCTCGGCCTCCGGTGCGCGGTCGAGCAGCATGTCCTCCTTGCGCGGGAAGTGGTTGAACACCGTCACCTTGGAGACGTCGGCGGCCTCGGCGATCTGGCCGACGGTCACCTGGTCGAACCCGTGCCGGGCGAAGAGCTGGGTGGCGACGTCGGAGATGCGCTGCCGGGTCTGGGCCTTGCGGACGTCGCGGCGGTTGGGCGCTGGCGTGTGACTCACACCACAACTATACCCGACTCATTGTTGTACCGAGTAAAGTGAAATACATGGTTGATATCGAGTACGACGTCATCGTCGCCGGGGCCGGTCCCGTCGGCCTCCTCCTGGCCTGTGAGCTCCGGCTGCACGGCGCCGAAGTGCTCGTCCTGGAGCGCCTGGCCGAACCCGACCCGACGATCAAGGCCGGGTCCATCAACACCCCGACCGCCGAGGCCCTCTACCGCCGCGGCCTCCTGCCGCAGCTCGTAGCCGCGCAGGACCGCAATCTCGAGCAGTTCAAGTCGTTCCTCGCCGGGCAGGCGCCCAGGACCGGGCCGACCAAGGCTCCGCCGAAGTTTGCGGGCCACTTCGCCGGGATCATGCTCTCGGCCGAGAACTTCGACGAGACCGACCCAGCGTTCGCCGGCCGTGGCCCTGCCGGCGACATCGGGATGATCAGCCAGCAGGACATCGAGTCGATCCTGGCGGAGCGGGCCCAGGATCTCGGCGTCACGGTCCGGCGCGGTACGGCACTGACCGGCCTGGCCGACGACGGCGACGCCGTCGTCGCGGAGACCGGCGCCGGCCCGCTGCGCGCGCGCTGGCTCGTCGGCTGCGACGGCGGGCGCAGCACCGTCCGCAAGCTCGCCGGATTCGACTTCCCCGGCACCGATCCGGAGGTGACCGGCCACCAGGCGATCGTGGAGCTGGAGGGCGCCGAGCAGCTCGGCCACGGCTGGACCACCACGCCCACCGGCATCTACGCGCACGGTCCGTTCCCCGGGCGGATCCTGACCGTGGAGCTCGACGGGCCGCCCGCCGACCGCGACGCGCCGATCACGGCGTCGGAGCTCGAGGCGAGCCTGCGCCACGTCTCCGGAACCGACGTCCGGGTCACCGCGGTCCGCACCGCCACCCGTTTCACCGACAACGCCCGCCAGGCCACCGCCTACCGCACGGGCCGGGTCCTGCTGGCCGGCGACGCCGCGCACGTCCACTCCCCGTTCGGCGGCCAGGGCCTGAACCTCGGCATCGGCGACGCGTTCAACCTCGGCTGGAAGCTCGCCGCGACCGTCCAGGGCTGGGCCCCGGACGGTCTGCTCGACACCTACACCGCCGAGCGCCACCCCATCGGCGCCTGGGTGCTGGACTGGACCCGCGCCCAGGTCGCGCTCATGCGTACCGACGCGGCCTCGCGCGCGGCGCGCGCCATCGTGACCGACCTGCTCGCCACCACCGACGGAACCACGCAGGTCGTCAAGCAGATCTCCGGCGTCTGGCAACGCTACGACCTGCCCGGCGACCATGACCTGGTGGGCCGCAGCGCCCCCGACCTGGTGCTCGACGACGGCACCCGGATCGCCGACCACCTCCGCGACGGCCGCGCGCTGCTGCTGGACCTGGCCGGCCGCGCCGACCTCCGCGAGGTGGCGGCCGGCTATCAGGACCGGGCGGCCGTCGTCACGGCGCAGAGCCCCGACGCCGGCGACCTCGCGGGCCTGCTGGTGCGGCCCGACGGCGTCGTGGCCTGGGCCGGGGACGACGCTCCCGGGCTGGCCAAGGCGCTGTCGACTTGGCTGGGCGCGCCGACGGCCTGACCTGCACCGCGCCGTCCGATATCCGCTAGCCGCTCCGCCGCCGCGCGGGTGAGGATCAGGCTGTGACATCCTCCCCGCGCTCCGGCGCACTAGCTTTCTGGTCGGACCTCCCGCGCGACGGCCGCTGGCTCCTGTCCACCGTGGTCGTGCAGTTCTTCGGCCGCGGCCTCACGCTCCCGTTCACGATCATCTACCTGCACGAGGTGCGCGGGTTCTCGCTCGGCCTGTCCGGGACGCTCATGGGGTTGATCGCCGTCGTCGGCATGCTGGTCACCGGCCCCGCCGGAGCCCTGGTCGACCGGTACGGCGCCCGGCGCGTCATGCTCACCGGTCTCGTCTTCGCGGTCGCCGGGTATGTGGTGCTCGCCTTCGCCACGGTCCCGGCGGTCGCCGCGCTGGGGCTCGCCCTGTTCGGCGTGCAGCTCGGCGTCGGCTGGCCGTCGGTCAACGCGCTCGTCGCCACGGTGGTCGACGGCGACCTGCGCCAGCGGTACTACGGCGTGAACTTCGCCCTGCTCAACCTGGGCATCGGCGTGGGCGGCGTCGTCGGCGGGTTCGTGGTCGACGTCGAGCGACCGGGCACGTTCGTCATGGCGTTCCTGGTCAACGCGGCCACGTTCGCGCTCCCCGTCGCCGTGCTCATGGGGCCGCTGCGGCACCTGCACGGGCGGGTCGACCGGCCCGAAGACAGCGGCGTCGCCGAGGGGTACCTCACCATCCTGCGCCGCCCCGAGGTGCTGTGGCTCGCCGGGCTCGGGCTGGTCGCGGCGTTCGTGGGCTACGGGCAGATGGAGGGCGGCTTCCCCGCCTTCGCCCGCCTCGTGGCCGAGGTCTCCACGCGGGCCGTCGGCTTCGCGTTCGTGGTCAACACGGTGGTCATCGTCGCGCTGCAGTTCTGGGTGATGAACCGGGCCAGCGGACGACGCCGCACCCGCGTGCTCGCGCTCATGGCCGTGATCTGGGCGGCCGCCTGGCTGCTGCTCGGCGGCTCGGGACTGGTGCCCGGCGGAACGGCGGCGGTCGTGATCGTCCTGGTGTTCCACGGGCTCTTCGGCCTGGGGGAGACGCTCATGCAGTCCGCCCTGCCCGCCCTGACGAACGACATGGCGCCCGCACACCTGCGCGGCCGGTACAACGCCATCAGCTCCGGCGCGTTCCAGGGCGGCACCATCGCCGGCCCTGTCGTCGCGGGACTGCTGCTGGAGCGCGGCTGGGCCGGCGGCTTCATCGCCGTGATGGTGGTCGGCTGCGCCGGGATCGCCGCGATGGCGTTCGCCGTCGGACGGCGGGTGACGCCGGAGGTCGACGGCGTGCGGCTGGCGACGGCCGCGGCGTTATCTCGCAGCGGCGAAGGAGCGTGACGACGGCCTCGTAGCCGGGGCGGGCCTCGCCCCTCGACCGAGCGGCGACGTCCATGAATGCCGCCACCCCACACGGGGTGGCGGCATTCGTGCGTCCGGGCGGACACGCGCTCTACCCCGCCGAGCAGGGGCCGTCGAAGTAGAGCGTGTGTCCCGGCCGGACAGTGACCGGCGTCTCCCCGAACCTCCCCTTGACAATAAGAATGAGTGCGCTCAAAATTGAGTCAGTTCAGATATGACTGGGCGAGCGAAGATCTCCGGGAGAGCGACATGTCGCAGCAAGGAACCACACAGAGCTACGTGGATGCGCCGACGCGAACGATCGCGGCGAGCGACGCGCGGTTCGCCTACCGCGAGCTGGGCCCGCAGACCGGCCTGCCGCTGGTCCTCCTGACGCACCTGGGGGCGAACCTCGACGGTTGGGACCCGCTCGTCATCGACGGGCTGGCGCAGGACCGCCACGTGATCGCCGTCGACTACCGCGGCGTCGGCGGCTCCACCGGGCACGTCCGGGACTCGATCGGCGAGATGGCGGACGACGTCCTCGCCCTGATCCAGGCGCTCGGCCACGACCGCGTGGACATGTTCGGGCTGGCGATCGGCGGGATGGTCGCCCAGGCCGTCGCCGAGCGGGCGCCGCGGCTGATCGACCGGCTCGTCCTCGCGGCCGCGGGGCCGGCGGGCGGGCCCGGCCTGGACGCGGCGCCCCGCGTCACGATCACCACGGGGCTCCGTGCCGGGCTCACGCTCAACGACCCGAAGACGCTGCTGTTCTTCACCTCCACCGCCGCCGGGAAGCGCGCCGCTCGCGCCTACCTCGCGCGGCTGAAGGAGCGCACCACCGGGCGCGACAAGCCCGTGACCGCGGGGACCTACCGCGCGCAGCTCACCGCGCTGAGCCGCTGGGGCCAGCAGACTCCCGCGGAGCTGTCGTCCGCCGTCGGCGAGGTGTTCATCGTGCACGGCGACAGCGACCGGCTGGTGCCGCCCGCGAACGCCGCCGAGCTGGCCCGGGTGTTTCCCGGCGCGACGGTCACGGTGTATCCGGACTCGGGGCACGGCGCCGTCTTCCAGTACCACCGCGAGTTCGTCGACGCCGCGCGCGACTTCCTCCGCCGCTAGGCCGTCGCGGCCGCCGTCCGCCACGAGAGCAAGCCATCTCAACAAGCCCGCCAGAACACCACCAGACCACGAAGGAAAGCCAACAATGCGTGCGTTCGTCATCACCCAGTACAAGGAGCCGCTGCAGGAGGCGGACGTTCCCGAGCCCGTCGTCGGAGAGCACGACGTGCTGGTCCAGGTCCAGGCCGCCGGGCTCAACGTCGTCGACGAGAAGATCCGGTCGGGCGCCTTCAAGTCGTTCCTGCCGTACGAGCTGCCGCAGGTCATGGGCAGCGACGTCGCCGGGACGGTGATCCGCGTCGGCGCGAAGGTGCGGGACTTCACGCTCGGCGACCAGGTGTACGCCCAGCCTCGCACGGACCGCATCGGGACCTTCGCCGAGCGCATCGCGGTGCACGAGGCCGACCTGGCGCTCAAGCCCGAGACGGTCACGCTCGAGGAGGCGGGCTCGCTACCGATGGTCGCCCTGACCGCGTGGCAGGCGCTCGTCGAGCGGGGCAACGTGCAACCCGGTCAGCGGGTCCTGATCCACGCCGGCGCCGGCGGCGTCGGGAGCATAGCGATCCAGCTCGCCAAGTACCTCGGCGCCACCGTCGCGACCACGGTCAGCGCCGGCAACGCCGACTTCGTCCGGGAGCTCGGCGCCGACAGCGTCGTCGACTACCGCACCCAGGACTTCGAACAGCTCCTGGACGGGTACGACCTGGTGCTGGACAGCGTCGGCGGGGAGAACCTCGAGAAGTCCCTCCGGGTGCTGCGCCCCGGCGGCAAGGCGATCGGGATCGTCGGGCCGCCCGACGCCGCGTTCGCTCGCGAGAAGGGCCTGAACCCGGTACTGCGCCTCGCGATGGCCGCGCTCAGCAGCAAGATCCGCCGGCAGGCGAAGAAGCTCGGGGTGACCTACGAGTTCCTCTTCATGCACGCCAGCGGCGACCAGCTCCGCCAGATCAGCGCCCTCGTCGACAAGGGCGTGCTGCGCCCCGTCGTCGGACGGGTCTTCGACTTCGACCAGACCGTGGAGGCCACGCAGTCGATCGGCAAGGGCGGCATCCGCGGCAAGGCAGTCATCACCAGGGCCTGACCGGCCTTCCTCACCAGCCTTTCTCACCATTCGCAGGACCCGAAGAGCAGAACCGAAACAGGAGAACACCATGAGCACCAGCAGCACCTCCAACGAACCCGTCGTCACCTCGTACGCGCTGGCCCCGGCCCGCACCGTCACCGCGGGCGGCGTCACCTACGCCTACCGGGAGCTGGGCCCGAAGGGCGGGATCCCCGTCGTCTTCTTCGTGCACCTGGCCGCGACCCTGGACAACTGGGACCCCCGGATCGTCGACGCCATCGCTCAGAACCGCCACGTCGTCACCTTCGACAACCGCGGCGTCGGCGCCTCCACGGGCAGCGTCCCCGACGACGTCGAGATGATGGCCGACGACGCCTACACGTTCATCAAGGCCCTCGGCTTCGACACGATCGACGTCTTCGCCTTCTCGCTGGGCGGCATGGTCGCGCAGGACCTCGTGGTCAAGCACCCCGAGCTGGTCCGCAAGCTGGTCCTGACCGGCACCGGGCCCCGGGGCGGCAAGGACATCGACAAGGTCGTGGGCACCACCTACTGGGACATCCTCCGGGCGACGCTGACCCGGTCGGACCCGAAGGAGTTCCTCTTCTTCAACCGCAACGCGACCGGCAAGCCCGCCGCGAAGGCGTTCGTCCAGCGCCTGCAGGAGCGCACCATCGACCGGGACCAGGACATGGCGCTGAAGGGGTTCCGGACCCAGCTCAAGGCGATCGCGAAGTACGGGCGCTCGGCACCCTCCGACCTGTCGAAGGTCACGCAGCCCACCCTGATCGCCAACGGCGACAACGACCGGATGGTGCCCTCGGTCCTGTCCGAGGACCTGCACCGCCGGATCAAGGGCTCGGAGCTGGTCATGTACCCCGACTCCGGGCACGGCGGCATCTTCCAGTACCACGAGAAGTTCGCGCCCCTGGCCGCCGAGTTCCTGGCCGCCTGACCTCCCCCGACTGAACGAACGGACGAAGGCAAGATCATGACTACTGCACGGTCGACGAAGAAGCCGTTCGTCTCATCGATCCCGCTGTGGATGCGCACCGACCAGCCACGGCAGACGGGCATGGACTACTGGAAGGGCCCGCACTCCAAGATCATCTCCGCGACGCCGGGGCTCGAGGAGTACCGCCAGATCCACCTGGCGGAGCACAACCCCGGGCTGTGGCCCGCGACCAGCGGCGTCGAGACCGCCATCCCGGCCGAGCGCCGGATCGACGGGCTCGCCGAGGTCACGTTCCAGTCGGTGCTGTCGCCGCTGCTCGGCCGCAAGCAGACCAGGCTGGCGTACCAGGACGAGATCAACGTCTTCCGGCGGACGCTGCTCTTCGCCGGCCCGCCGAGCTCGGCGCGCTGGTACGACGTCGCCGGGCCCGGCGAGAACGCCGACGCCTGGGCCCTGGTCTACCTCCGGCGACGGGACGGCGTGCGCACCCGCGACTTCCGGCGGCAGGTCAACGAGCTCGCCCGCGCGCTCGCAGGCACGGGCGTGCTGCGGGAGCTGCGGACCCAGGTCTTCATGCCCTGGAACGAGAAGCTCTGGGACACGCCGAACGTCGCCCACGACAACCCCGCCGACCAGCGGTTCCACGCGTCCCTGATCCTGGGCTTCGCGGATCCGGCGGCGCGGGCGGCCTTCTTCGCCGGGCCCGAGGTCCGGAGCCTCGCGGACGAGCTGGCCCCGGTCGTCTCCGCCGTCCACGCCTACGAGGCCACCGACGCGCTGACCTACGTGAAGCACGGCAAGGCGCTCGAGCACTACGAGCGCTGACGCAGTCGGGAGCCGGATGCGCTGCTGGTCAGCGTGGAAGAATGACCCGGCGCGTCCGAGCCCACCCAGCAACCAACCCACCAGCAACCCCCCAAGCAACGGAGGAGGGCAGCCATGCCACTCACCTCGCGGTCGCCGTCCACGTCGCCGGCCGAGCCGCCCAGCAGGCGCGAGCGGAACAAGCAGCAGAAGCTCGAACGCATCGTGGCCGCCGCCACTGAGCTCTTCGCCGAGCGCGGGGTCGACGAGGTCACCACCCAGGAGATCGCCGACAAGGCCGACATCGGCGCGGGGACGCTGTTCCTCTACGCCAAGACCAAGGGCGAGCTCCTGCTGCTCGTGCAGAACTCCACGTACGCCGACGCCCTCGTCGAGGGAAAGCAGGCCGCCGAGGGCGTCACCGACCCGCTCGACGCGGTGATGGCGATCGTCCGCCCGGTCGTGGAGTGCAACCGCAAGCAGGTCGACAACGGGCGGACCTACCTGCGGGAGATGGTGTTCGGCGACCCCGCGGAGCCTCACCACCGCGAGGCCCTCGGCCTGAGCCTGCAGACCGAGGAGGCGATCGCCGCCGTCCTGCAGCGCGACGAGCGCATCACCGCGCAGGACGCCGCGGCGCGGGCACGCATCGTCTCCGCGATCATGTTCGTCAGCATGTCGGTGTCCTTCAACGCGGGCAGCCCGGTCGACGACGTCGTCCGGGAGATCCGCGACCAGGTGCGGATCTTGCTGCCGGACTAGATGACGCCAGAGGCATGGGATGCCGGCCAGCCTGGCTATCGGCGCAGGTAGCGCGCCGCAGCGTCGGGATCGTGCGTCGGGACGATGGCGATCCGACCGTCGAGTGCCGCGAGCCGCCGCAGCGTCCGCATCGCGCCCGCCCGGTCGGCGTCGGTAAGCCGGCCGGGAAAGGACGCCGTGGGCCGGACCTTCTCGACCTGCAGCAGGTGCCAGACGGCGTCGCCCGCCATCAGCGCCCAATCGCCCTCGCCGAGGTGGAGGAGCACGCCGACGCTTCCGGGCGTGTGGCCCGCCATATCGACGAGTACGACGGAGCCGTCGCCAAAGAGGTCGTGGCTCCGTTCGAAGGTGAGCACCGGCGGTCCGTCCAGCTCGTACAGGGTGACGGCCCGGTTCTCGAGCGGACGGCGGACCACCCCGAGCGGAGCGCGCGCTGTGCCCATCGCCCATTCCCACTCGGCGCGGCTGGTGCGGATCGGTATCTGCGGCAGGTCGACCAGGCCCGCGACATGGTCCCAGTGCAGGTGTGTCGGCAGGGCGAAGTCGATGTCCTCTGGCGGGATGCCGAGGTCGTCGAGTGAGCCGGTCACGCTGATCACGTCCGCGGGCGGCGTGACGACGGCGCGCATCGGCTGCGGAAGCTGCGGTAGCACCCGGTCCCGGACGCCGTCGCAGATCGCGGGATCGATCAGGAACGTCGCACTCGGATGCCGCACGAGAAAGCTGGTCATCGAGCTCAGCACCCGGGCCGGCTTCCGGACGCCGCGGACGATCGCGAACGTCGGCACGGGTCTGGCGACCTGGGCGAAGGCGGTCAAGGTCACGGCGGCGGACGGCTCCGGTAGCCCGGCGTCCGGAAGGGAGGACCGGAAGGCCTCATCGGGGCGGTCAGGCCGGATTCCGTCGAGGAGGAGCGCTGCGGCCGCGCCCACCGACCGGGCCACGACGGGCAGTCGTGGCGTGCGGGAGGAGAGGTCGGGAGCATCTGCGGTCGGGGTTGTTCGAGGCATGTGTGCGAGGCTATTTCTTCAGGTCGACCTGAAGGCAAGGAGGGCGCTCGCATGACCGGTCTGCGCATCGGAGAGGTGGCCGCCGTCGTCGGCGTCGATACCCACGTGCTCCGCCACTGGGAGGACGTGGGCGTGCTGGTCCCGCGGCGGTCGACCACCGGACAGCGGGTCTACGACGAGAACGCGGTCGGCCGTGCGCTCGTGATCCGGCGCTGTCAGCGCGCCGGCTTCTCGCTCGCGCAGATCCGAGCGCTGGGCCCGGAGGACAGCGCGTCCAGGCGCGCCGTCGTCGAGGACCACCGGTCCCGCATCGCGGACGAGGTGCGGCAGCTCCGGGCGACCGACCGCTTCCTCGGGCACCTCCTCGCGTGCCGCCACAGCGTGATCAACGACTGCCCGGAATGCTCGGCCTTCGCGGCGGACAGCGGTCCGCGCCCGGGCTCGGGCGGAGCTGCTCGCTGGTGACCGCTGGGTGCCTCGGGCGCGGCTCCGGAATGCCGCCACGCCACGCACGCGTGGCGGCATTCGATGTGCCCGGGTGGCCAGCTGCCCGCTTGCCGCTCGTGGAAGGTCAGTTCGCGAGGCGGAAGATCGGGAACTCCCGGCCCTCCGCCGTCTTCTCGTACTCGGCGAAGCCGCTCGAGAACTCCTTGAAGCGTTCCCACATGGCGTCGCGCTCGTCGCCGGTCAGCTCCTCGACCTTGGCCCGCACGGTCTCGACGGGGTCCCCGGGGACCTCGACGTCGACCTGCTCGGCCCGGCGGAGGCCGTAGACCCAGGCGGGGTTCTTCGGCGAGCCGCCGGCCGAGGCGACGACGTACCGGGCGCCGTCGTCCTGGATCGCGGCCACGGGGGCGATCCGGATGGTGCCGTCCTTCTTGGGCACGTGCACGAGCACGAGCCTCTTGCCGAACTGCATGGGCTCGTTGACCTCGCCGCCGTGGGCGCGGAAGTTGTCGATGATCTGCTGGTTGAAGTCCATGCCGGGGCCAACATCGCGGACGGCGTCCAGCATTCCTCATGCCGGTGCCCAGTCGACTTTCGTTGCCCTTTTCGCCCGACGCCGCCCAGAGTGTGACCTGGCACACGCTCGTGGGCCAGTGGTTGCGCCCCCACGCGGGGCGCTTGCACCCCGGAGGCAAGATTGCACAATCGCATGCCACACCGCCGCGCGCCGATCGCTCTCGTAGCGGTCGGCGCTTTTTTGGCGTCAGCGGTGAGTGTCACCCCTGCGCTCGCGAGCCCGCTGACGCCGACCGGGCCTCGGCCCGCCGTCACCACCGACGTCCCCGACCGGGCGGCGGACAAGATCACGCCCGGCGTGCAGACCCGGCTCGACACCAAGAAGACCGCGGACTTCTGGATCCGGTTCGCTGACACGCCGGACCTGGAGCCGGCCACCGACATCGCCGACTGGGGCGAGCGCGGCCAGTTCGTCTACGACGCCCTGACCAGCACGGCGAAGACGTCGCAGGCGGACGTCGTCGCAGACCTCGAGGCCGCCGGCGTCGACTACGAGTCCTACTGGATCAGCAACGCGATCCTCGTCGAGGACGGTTCGGCGAAGCTGGCGAAGCAGGTCGCCGCCAGCCGCGAGGTGAAGCAGGTCCACGAGCGGTTCGCGGCCCAGCGCATCGAGCCGGTCGAGCGCAAGGCGCCGACGAAGGACGCCCCGCTCGCCACTGAGTGGGGCCTCGACGCCATCGGCGCCCCCGCGGTGTGGGACATGGGGTACACCGGCGACGGCATCACCGTGGCCAGCATCGACTCCGGCGTCGACGTCGAGCACCCGGCCCTGCTGAAGCACTACCGCGGCTACCTGGGCGACGAAGGGCTCAGCAACGACTACAACTGGTTCGACGCCAGCGGCTCCTGTGACGGGGCGCCCTGCGACGGCGACGCCCACGGCACGCACACCATGGGCACCATGGTGGGCGACGACGGCGAGGGCAACCAGGTCGGTGTCGCACCCGATGCCGACTGGATCACGGCCAACGGATGCGCCACCTGCTCCGACGCCGATCTGCTCGCCTCCGGGCAGTGGATCCTCGCGCCGACGCGGACCGACGGGTCCGACCCCGACCCGTCCCAGCGCCCGCAGATCGTGAACAACTCCTGGGGCCAGCAGGCGCCCGGCGCCATCGACGACTTCATGTCCGAGGAGATCGCCGCCTGGGAGGCGGCGGGCATCTTCGGCGCGTGGGCGGCGGGCAACGCGGGCGACGCGGGCTGCCAGTCGACGTCGTCCCCCGGGGCCAACGTCGCGACCTACGCGGCCGGCGCCTTCGGGGAGTCCGGCGACATCGCCGAGTTCTCCTCGCGCGGACCGGGAGCCGACGGCGAGACCAAGCCGAACCTGGCCGCCCCCGGCGAGAACGTGCGGTCTTCAGTACCCGGCGGTGACTACGCCGAGTTCAGCGGCACGTCCATGGCGTCACCGCACCTCGCGGGCGCGGTCGCGCTCCTGTGGAGCGCGGCGCCGGTCCTGGTGGGCGACATCGAGGCCACCAAGCAGCTCCTGGACCAGACCTCCGCCGACGTCGCCGACGACACCTGCGGCGGCACCCCCGCCGACAACAACGTGTGGGGCGAGGGCAAGCTCGACGTGCAGGCGCTGATCAGCAACGCGCCGATCGACGGCTACGGCTTCGTGGCGGGCACCGTCACGGGGCCGGACGGCGAGCCCGTCGCCGGGGTGCGCGTCACCGCCGGCGAGCGCTCCGACACCACCGACGTGGAGGGCGCCTTCCGCCTGGGCCTGGAGGAGGGCTCGTACGAGCTGAGCGCCACCGCCTTCGGGTTCCTGGACGCGACGGCGCACGTCGACGTCGTCGAGGGCGAGACCACGACGCTGGACCTCGCCCTGGAGGCCGCGCCGACCACCACCGTGAGCGGCACCGTCACCGACGGCTCCGGGCACGGCTGGCCGCTCGACGCCAAGGTCACCGTGCAGGGCGCACCGAGCAGCGTCGCGGCGTGGACCGACCCGTTCACGGGGGAGTACTCGTTCGAGCTGCCGCAGTCGGCCACGCACACGCTGGTCGTCGAGCCGGCCGTGACGGGGTACGGGACGCTCACGCAGGACGTCGAGGTCGGCACGGAGCCGGCGTCGGCCGACGTCGCGACGCCCGCGCTCGCCGAGTGCACGGCGCCCGGCTACGCCCTGACCGGGGCGGGCACAGGGGTCGAGGAGTTCGAGTCTGGCGAGGTACCCGACGGCTGGACCGTCGAGGACCTGGCGGGCACCGAGCAGGTCTGGACGTTCGACGACGACTTCGGCGCGGGCAACCAGACCGGCGGCGAGGGCCTGTTCGCCGAGGTGAACAGCGACGCCTACGGCCCGGAGGGGACGCAGGACACGACGCTCACGTCGCCGGCCTTCGACCTGAGCGACGTCGAGGCGCCGCTCCTGACGTTCGACCAGAGCTACATCGCGCTGGGTGACTTCGCCGACATCGACTTCAGCGTCGACGGGGGCGAGACCTGGGAGACCGCGCTGCACCAGAACTCCGACGCCGAGGGGCGCGCGGTCGTCGCCCTCCCGGGCGCCGGCGGTGCGCCCGACGTGCGGGTCCGGTTCCACTACGGCGACGCCGCGTGGGCCATCTACTGGCAGGTCGACAACGTCTCCGTCGGCCAGTGCCTGCCGGTCGACGGCGGCCTCGTGGCCGGGTTCGTCCGGGACCTCAACACCGGTGACGGCGTCAACGGCGCCACGCTGACTGCCGGCAAGCAGAGCACGAAGACGTTCGACCCGGAGAACCCCGCGGTGGGCCGCGGGTACTACTCGCTGTTCTCGCCGAAGGTCGGTGCGCGGCAGATCCGTTATGCGGCCAAGGACTACACGGCCAAGAAGGCAACGGTGAACGTCGTCGCCGACGCCGTCGTCCGGAAGGGCGTGAAGCTCGCGGCCCCGCTGCTGACCGTCACGCCCGAGGACCTGTCGCGGACGGTGCTGCTGGGCGGCAGCAAGTCGGGCACGTTCACCGTGAAGAACGAGGGCACGGCGCCGGCGAACGTGGAGGTGGCCCCGGCATCGTCCGACTTCGAGATCCTCGGGTCGGCAGCCAGCGCCGGCGTCATCAAGGGCGCTACCGGTGACGTGACCGAGGTGAGCACGGCGCCGTCGTCGGGCAAGGCCACTACCGGGAAGGGCACCGCCGCGAAGGGCGACGACCGCCTGGTCCGGAACGGGAAGCCCGGCAAGACGGTGACGCCGTCGGCCCCGCCGTCGCTGCTCGCGGAGGGGACCACCATCACCCACTCCTCGTCGCAGGACATCACGGCCGGCAACTCGGTGGCCTGCGGGGCCGGCCCGACCAAGTGGCTGCGGACCTTCACGCTGGAGGACTTCGACATCGGCGGTGAGTTCGCCGTGACCAACGTGTCCTTCGGTGTCGAGATGGCTCCGGAGGCGACCGACGTCACGGTCAACCTGTACGAGCTCGACGGGGACTTCGTGTACGCGAACATGACCCTGCTCGGCTCGGCAGATGCGACCCTGGAGCCGCAGGAGCTCACTATGGTCGACGTGCCGGTCACCGGCACGGCGTCCGCGGGCAGCACGCTCGTGGTCGAGGTGGTCGGGGAGCCCGGGCTCTTCATCGGGTCCAACGCCGAGCCGGAGACCGCGCCGTCGTACATTGCCTCGGACGACTGCGGCACTCCCGAGCCCACCACCGTCGAGGAGCTCGGCTTCCCCGACATGCACACGGTGCTCAACGTGACCGGCGAGACCACTGTCGACGTGCCGTGGCTGGACGTCCAGCCGCCGTCGTTCACGCTGGCTCCCGGCGCGTCCGCGAAGGTAGCCGTCGACATGGACAGCAGCCGCGTGGACCAGCCGGGTACCTACGCCTCGGCGGTCGTCGCCAACGGCAGCACGCCGTACGACGAGCCGGAGGTGCAGGTGTCGCTGAAGGTGACCCCGCCCGCAAGTTGGGGCAAGATCGCCGGCACCGTCACGGGAGCCACCTGTGACGACGAGACGGTCCCGCTCGAGGGCGCGTTCGTCGTCATCGACGGGTCCGAGTACGACGTCACGCTCGTCACCGGGCCCGACGGCGGCTACGCCCGCTGGATGGGCGTGTCCAACAACCGGTTGATGCTGCTCAGCTCGGCGACGGGGTACCCGCCGGAGATGAAGTCCGCGCGCATCATCAAGGGCCAGACGGTGGTGCACAACTTCGAGCTGAACGAGCACTGCGGCTAGTCCGCAACGCATAGTCCGCTTCGAGAACACTCTCGGGCATGGTTCCGGCACCGGAACCATGCCCGAGAGTG
>NZ_JBHUUX010000061.1:0-20604 GCF_042670845.1 Promicromonospora sp. NPDC057138
AGTCTCCCGGGTACCGCCCGGGAGACTCGGACAAGCGCTCTACTTCGCGGTCCCACCGCCAGGTCAGAGGGTCTCGGTGAGGACCTCGTCCAGGGCTCGGACGCCGGCCTCCAAGGCCTCGGCCGGGACGGTCAGCGCCGGGCGGAACCGGACCGAGCGCTCGCCGCAGCCCAGCAGCAGCACGCTCCGCTCGGTCAGCGCCGCCAGGACCTGGTCGCGGACCGCACGGGACGGCAGGGTCATCGCACACATGAGCCCCCGCCCGCGGACGTCGGTCACGCCGTCGTGCCGGGTGGCCAGCTCGGTGAGCGCGTCCTTGAGGCGCTTGCCCATGGTGCGGGCCCGGTCCACCAGGCCCTCGGCCTCGTAGGTCTCGAGGATCCGGCGCGAGCGCACCATGTCGGTGAGGTTGCCGCCCCAGGTGGAGTTGATGCGCGACGAGACGGCGAACGCGTTGTCCGGGATCTCGTCGACGCGGCCGCCGGCCATGATGCCGCAGACCTGCGTCTTCTTGCCGAACGCGACGACGTCCGGTGTGACGCCGAGCTGCTGGTAGGCCCACGTCGTCCCGGTGATCCCGGCGCCGGTCTGGACCTCGTCCATGACGAACAGCGCGTCGAACTCCTGGCACAGCAGCTGCATGCCCTGGAGGAACGACGGGCGGAAGTGGTGGTCGCCGCCCTCGCCCTGGATGGGCTCCATGATGAACGCCGCGATGTCGTGCGGGTTGGCCTCGAACGCCGCGCGAGCGGCCCCGAGCGCCGCCGCCTCTGCCGCGTCCATGTCCTTGCCCTCGGCGATGTACGGGGAGGGGATGCGCGGCCAGTCGAACTTGGGGAACCGGGCCACCTTGCCCGGCTCCGTGTTCGTCAGCGACATCGTGTACCCCGAACGGCCGTGGAACGCGTGCTCCAGGTGCATGATCTGGGTGCCGAGCTCGGGGGAGCGGCCGTTCGCCTCGTTGAAGCGGGACTTCCAGTCGAACGCGACCTTGAGTGCGTTCTCGACGGCGAGCGCGCCGCCGTCGATGAAGAACAGGTGCGGCAGGGCGGGGTCGCCGAGCACGCGCGCGAAGGTGTCGGCGAAGCGCGCCATCTCGACCGTGTAGATGTCGGAGTTGGACGGCTTGTTGATCGCCGCCGTGGCCAGCTCCTCGCGGAACGCGGGATCGTCCGCCAGCGCGGGGTGGTTCATGCCGAGCGGTGAGGAGGCGAAGAAGGTGAACAGGTCGAGCCACTCGCGACCGTCACGTGCGTCGACGAGCGTGGAGCCGTGCGACCGGGTGAGGTCGAGGACGAGGTCGAACCCGTCGACCAGGAGGTGCTCGCGAAGGGTGGGGAGCACTGCGGTGGGCTCAAGATGTGTCGTCATGGTGGCAACGTAGGCAATGATCCCGTCAAGATTCAATGCCTATGGAAAAGTTCCTGTTACGGCCGCAGGTGGGTGGGGCGTCGCGTGGCGATCAGCTCCGCCGCCCCGAGGGCCAGCGTGGACCCGAGCATCACCAGGAGCGCCGCGTTCCATCCGCCCGACGCCGCGTGCACCGCGCCGATCACCGCAGGCGCCGTCGCGGCCGCCGCATAGCCGAACGCCTGGACTGTCGCCACGGTCCGCCGGGTCTGGGCCACGGTGCGGCACCGCTGCGCGACGACGGTGAAGATCACCACGAAGTTCCCGCCCTGGGCGATCCCCGCGAGGCTCACCCACACCAGCCACCACTGGGGAGCCAGCAGCAGGCCCGCCGGCAGAGAGACCCAGAGCAGGCCCATCGCCACCGCGGCGCCGCGCATCGGCACGCGGGCGGCCAGCGCGAGCGGGACGAGCACGCTGCCCGCGATGGCGAGGCCTTGGAACGGCGCCGCGGCGTTGCCCGCCGTCGTCACGGACACGTCCAGCAGGTCGCGGAGCAGCTCTGGGAGCCAGCCCGTGATCGCGAAGTACGAGAACGACTGCCCGGCGAACGCCAGCGTCAGCACCCAGGTGATCGGGCGGCGCAGCACGCCGCCCCAGGTCTCGCCGGGCAGCTCGGCCCGGATCCCGAGGTCCTCGTGCGTGTCGGACACCGGGGCCACCCGGGAGCCCTGGGCGTGTGGCATGCGGCGGGTGGCGACGAGCCAGACGACCAGCGCCACCACCGCGACGAGCGACCACGAGGCGACGGCGCCCTGCCAGCCCAGCAGGGCAGCGAACGGTGCGGTGAGCGACGTCGCGAACATGGACCCGAGGTTCATCATCGACGAGTACAGGCCGGTCGCCAGCGCCGTCCGGGACCGGAAGTCACGCGCGATGATGACCGGCACCACGACGTTGCCCACGGTGATCGCGGCGCCCAGCACGACGGTGCCCGTGAACGCGGCGACCACGCCGACCGTGCCGGAGCCGGCAGACCGGACGAGCGTGCCCGCGATCACGCCCACCAGCGCCACCGTGACCGCCGCGTACGGTCCGACACGGGCGATCAGGGCCGACGCCGCGGGCGCCACCACGCTGAAGCAGAGCGCCGGGATGCCGACGAGCAGGCCGGTCAGGCTCTGGTCCAGGCCTAGCCCGGTCGCGACGTCGGCCATCACCGGCGGGAGGGATGTGATGGGGGTGCGCAGGTTCAGCGCGAAGACGAGTACCGCGACGAGCAGCGCGGAGCCGCCCGCCGCTGTGCGGATGTTGCTCATGATGGCGTCATTGTGCGGGACGAGGGCAGTTGGTTGCGTCGGGCGTCCATCGCTTCACCACAGGGTGTGCTGATCGTCATCTCCGCTCCCAGGGAGGGAATGCGGCTTTCCGGCTAGATTGGGCGACCGGTCAGCAGGTCCGGAACAACTGGGGTGTCGAATGAACCAGCGGCAGGTCTTCCGAGGCGTGGGAGCGCTCGTCGGCGTACTGATGCTGTCGGGGTGCGGCTTCGACTTCGGAAAGCTCGACTACACCGAGCCCGAGTTCGTGGGCTCCTACGTGGGCGACGGCGCGGCGACGGTCGTCGCGCTCGGCGAGGACCGCACGTTCACGGCAGTCGGGGTCCCGCACGAGGTGCTCGACAACGCGACCCAGGGCGCCCACGGCGCCAGGGGCGACGGCGTGGCCAAGGACGCGGACGGCGACGCCCCCGCCGAGATCGAGGGCACCTGGAAGTACGACTCGAAGAGCTCGGCGGACCACGTCGAGCTGACCGTCACCGACGCGGACGGCATGCCGGCGAAGCTGGGCGAGCTGCCGCTGTACGTCGCCGATGCCGACGACCTGTTCTTCCTGCCCGACCAGGTCGGCCGCGAGAAGGTCATGGTGAGCCGGAACCGCTGACCCTGTCCGCGCCGCCCGGCCCGGGCCGGCCCGTTCAGCCCGTCACCACTGCCGGTGCACCGTCGCCTTGCCGCCGGTCACCAGGGTCGCCGGCGGGACGTCGTCGGCCACGACCGCGCCGGCGGCGACCACGGCGTCACGGCCGATGCTGACGCCGGGAAGGATCGTGGCGCCGGCGCCGATCCACACGTTCTCGGCCAGGTCGATGGGCCCGCCGCTCAGCCATTCACGCCGCGCCCCCGGATCGACCGGGTGGCTCATGGTGATGAACGTGACCCCGGGCCCGATCATGACGCGCTCGGCGAGCCGGATGCCGGCGTAGTCCAGGAACGTGCAGTTCTGGTTGATGAACACCCGCTCCGCGAGGTCCAGGTTGAGGCCGTGGTCCGTGTAGAACGGCGGGTACACAGTGACCCGCTCCGGCAGCGGCTTGCCGAGGATCTGCTCGAACAGCTCGGCCTTGCGCTCCTCTTCCTCGAAGGGCAGGACGTTCAGGCGGGACGTGAGCTCGGTGGCGCGCAGGACTCGTTCCGCCATGGCCTGGAACTCGGGGCTCTGGATGCGCATGAGGTGGTCGTGAGGCATCCGACGATCCTGCTACATCAGCGCGCGCTAATCGTCGAACTGGGCCGTCACCGTGCGCAGCAGCGCCGCGAGCTGCGGACGCTCCGCGGGGGACAGGGCGGTGAGCACCTTGGCCTCGATGTCGAGCAGGTCGCTCATCGCGGCGTCGACCCGTGCCAGGCCCTCCTCGGTGAGCTGGACCAGCACCCCGCGGCGGTCGTCGGGGGAGCGGTGCCGCTGCACGAACCCGCGCGACTCGAGGCGGTCGATCCGGTTGGTCATCGTGCCGCTGGTGACCAGGGTCTGCGTGACGAGCGTCCCGGGCGACAGCCGGTACGGCTCGCCGGCGCGCCGCAGTGCCGACAGGACGTCGAACTCCCAGGTCTCGAGGCTGTGCCGGGCGAACGCGGTGCGGCGCGCGAGATCGAGGTGGCGGGCCAGGCGGGACACGCGGCTGAACACGGTGAGGGGTTCGAGCTCGAGGTCCGGGCGCACGTGGCGCCACGCGGTGACGATGCGGTCGACCTCGTCGGCGGGACCTGTGTGCTCCATGGCGAGAGGCTACCGGATGTCTCGATGTCAAGAATCTCGATAGCAGGTTCGCCCGGCGTCCCCGTGGTCGGAGCGGACTCGGCGACCGTAGGCTCAGGCCTCGTGGGAACAGACATCAGGGTGCACCAGGTGTACGCCGGACGAGTGCTGCAGGGTCCGGGCGCACGGGCCGTCGTGCCGGACGAGGTCGAGCGGCTCGGGTCGCAGCGGGTGCTGGTGGTGGCGACACCGTCGGCGGCCGAGGTCGCCCAGGACCTGGCCACCGCCCTGGGGGAGCGGTATGCCGCGACCTTCGGCCGCCCGGTCCAGCACACCCCGGTCGAGGTGACGGCGGAGGCGCTCGCCCTGGCCGGCGAGGTGCGTGCGGACGCGCTGGTCGCGATCGGCGGCGGGTCGGCCATCGGGCTGTCGAAGGCGCTCGCCATCCGGACCGGCATGCCGCAGGTGGCGGTGCCCACCACCTATGCCGGCTCGGAGGCGACCCCGGTGCTCGGGGAGACGGAGGACGGCGTCAAGACGACCCGGCGCGACCCTGCCTTCGCGCCGGGCACCGTCGTCTACGACCCGGACCTCACGCTGTCGATGCCCCGCGGTCTGACGCTGACCTCGGCCCTCAACGCGCTGGCGCACGCGGTCGAGGCGCTGTGGGACTCCGGGGCGAGCGCGGCGACCCGGGCGTACGGGGTCGAGTCCGCCGACGGCATCCTCGCCGCGCTGCCGGTGGTGCTGGACCGCCCGTCCGACGTCGTCGCGCGCGGGCGGCTGCAGGAGGCCGCGTGGCTGGCGGGCGCATGCCTGGCGCAGGCGCAGATGGGCCTGCACCACCAGCTCGCGCACGTGCTCGGGGGGAGCTTCGGCCTGCCGCACGCGGAGCTGCACGCCCTGCTCCTGCCGCACGTGATGCGGTTCAACCTGGTCGCGTCGCCCGATGCGGCCGCACGCCTGGCGCGCGTCGCGAACGGCGACCCGACGCTCGCCGTCGCCTCCCTGGCGGCCCAGCACGAGGGCCCGACGACGCTCGACGCGCTCGGCCTGCCCCGCACCGCGCTGCGCGAGGTGGCCGAACGGGTCGCGGCCGACCCGTACCCCAACCCCCGGCCCGTGACCGCGGACGCCGTGGAGGAGCTGCTGCTCGCGGCGTGGCGAGGGGAGCTCGTTCGATGAGCACTGTCGGCGTGGTCGGTGGCGGGATCGTGGGGCTGGCAGTGGCTCGCGAGGTCATCCGCCGCCGTCCTGGGACGCGCGTGGTCGTGCTGGAGAAGGAGGACCGGCTCGGCGCACACCAGACCGGGCACAACTCCGGCGTCGTCCACGCGGGGATCTACTACCGGCCGGGCAGCCTCAAGGCAACGCTGTGCGCCCGGGGACGCGACCTGCTCAAGGAGTACTGCGCCGAGCGCGGCCTGCCGTACGACGAGTGCGGCAAGCTCGTGGTCGCCGTCGACGAGGCCGAGCGCGGCCTGTTCGACGCGCTCGAGAAGACTGCCCGCGAGAACGCGGTGCCCGGCCTGCGGCGGGTCGACGGCGCGGAGATCGCGGAGATCGAGCCGTACACGTCCGGGCTCGCCGCCCTGCACTCGCCGCGCACCGCGATCACCGACTACGTCGCGGTGGCCCGCGCGCTGGGCGCTGACATCGTCGCGGCGGGCGGCGAGGTGCGGCTGGGCGCGCCGGTGTCCGACGTCGTGCGGGCCGGCGGGCGCATCGAGGTGCGGTACGGCTCGTCGGACGGCGGCCGCTCCGTCGCCGTCGACCGGCTAGTCGTGTGTGCCGGCCTGCACGCCGACCGGTTCGCCCACCTGGACGGCGAGCCGTCGCCGCGAATCGTCCCGTTCCGCGGCGAGTACATGACCGTGGTCCCCGCCAAGCAGGACCTGGTGCGCGGCATGGTCTACCCGGTGCCGGACCCGCGGTATCCGTTCCTTGGCGTGCACTTCACGCGTCGCGTGACGGGCGAGCTGGAGGTGGGCCCCAACGCGGTGCTCGCGCTGCGCCGCGAGGGCTACCGCGGGACCCTGCCCAGCGCGGGCGACGTGCGTGACATCCTCACCTGGCCGGGCGCGTGGCGCATGGGCGCCCAGCACTGGCGCACCGGCATCCGCGAGATGGCGGGCTCGGTGTCCAAGCGCGTCTACATGCGCGCCGCCCAGCGGTACGTGCCCGCCATCGGCGCGGCCGACGTCGTCCGCGGCAGGGCCGGCGTGCGCGCACAGGCCGTGGAGCTCGACGGCAGCCTGCTGGACGACTTCCGCATCAACACCTCGGGCGGCGTGACCGTGGTCCGCAACGCCCCGTCGCCGGCCGCCACGTCCAGCCTCGCCATCGCCGAGCACGTGGTGGAGCGGGCCTTCGGCCGGCCTTGACCGCACGCCCCGCTGATTGCCGCACCGACCGCCGCGCAAGCCCAAGATCCCGCCCACCGAATGCGACGGAATATGTCGGCTTTGGGGTGCTGCGTGGTTCAATTCCGGACCCAATATCACAGGGTGAAACCGGGCGCGCATTAAAGGGGAATATGCAATTCCCGTTGCAGAGTCCGTGTCGTGTGCTTAATGTGTGGAACGCGAACACTGTTCCGCTCGCAGGGTGATCATCCTGCGATTCCCGTTTTCCGGAAGGAATAGCATCATGAGCGTCGTTGACATCGTCTCCACCCTGCTCGACTCCCTCGACATCACCCTGGCGCAGATCCGCGCCCTGGTGGGTCTCTGAGCAGGTAGTACGCTGCTCGATTAGCGCCGAAGCGGCGTTTGAAACATCCCCAGCTCAACGAACGCCCTCTGCGCGATGCGCAGGGGGCGTTCGTTCTTTTGCGTTGCGCGCACACATTGTTGCTGTGGCGCAAGAATGGCAATCTGGTTCGGACATCTCACCGGATCACCGGCATTTCGGTAGCCTGTATTGACGCGCCGTCAGTGCGTCGCGGCTCCACGGTTCAGAAGGACGCGCTCAGCACAACGAGATCACCGCGACAGCTTGGTCAGCACCGGCTTCTTTTCCATGTTGTGCAGGCCGTTCCACGCCAGGTTCACCAGGTGGGCCGCTACCTCGGTCTTCTTGGGGCTGCGCGCGTCCAGCCAGTACTGGCCGGTGAGCGCGATCATGCCGACCAGCATCTGCGCGTAGAGGGGCGCGGCCTTCGTCTCGAGCCCGTTCGACCGGAACTGGGGCTCCAGGATCGCCTCGACCTGGGTGGCGACGTCGCCGATGAGGCTGGAGAACGTGCCGGTCGCCTGCGCGACGGGGGAGTCGCGGACGAGGATGCGGAAGCCGTCCTCCGACGACTCGATGTAGGACAGGAGGGCGAGCGCCGTCCGCTCCAGCAGGACCTTGGGATGACCGCCGGAGCCGAGCGCCCCCGTCAGGGCGGTGGTCAGGGCCTGCACCTCCCGGTCCACCACCACCGCGTAGACGCCCTCCTTGCCGCCGAAGTGCTCGTAGACGACGGGCTTGGAGACCTCGGCGCGCGCCGCGATCTCCTCCACGCTCGTGCCTTCGAAGCCCTTCTCGGCGAACAGTCCGCGGCTGACCGTGAGCAGCTGCTCACGCCGCTGACTGGCCGTCATGCGAGGTCGGTGGGTACGTCGGTTGTCGGCGGCCATGGGGTTCATTGTGCCCGGTCGGCCGTTTCGAACATGTCCGGGACCGGTCCGACTCGTGAACGGGTGTGGCTGACGACTCGCCCGTACGGGCGGGGGCATGCCCGAGGACCTGGCAGACTGTTCACGGACGTGCGGTGACACACGCCCGCTTCGGGTCACGACGGAGCCACCCGCGCGCCCGGTCCGCCTTGGTGTAATCGGCAGCACAGAGGTTTTTGGTGCCTTTAGTCCAGGTTCGAATCCTGGGGGCGGAGCCATCCGGATCTGACGAACCCACCGATCGGAGCACTCGTGACCGAGACACCTCAGCCGGCTGCAGTCATCGTTCTCGCCGCGGGCCAGGGCACCCGCATGAAGTCGGCGTTGCCGAAGGTCTTGCATCCGCTCGGCGGCAAGCCGATGGTCGGCCACGCGCTGGCCGCCGCCCGTGAGCTGGAGCCGGTGCAGGTGGCGGTGGTGGTCCGGCACGAGCGCGAGCTGGTCGCGGAGGCCGTCGGGCAGCTCGACCCCGGCGCGGTCCTCGTGGACCAGGACGACATCCCCGGCACGGGCCGCGCGGTGCAGTGCGCCCTCGCGGCGCTCGACTCGAAGGCGCAGGCCGCGGCAGCCGCCGCCGGCATCCGGGACGGCGAGGTCCTGGGCGACGGCGTCGACGGGCCGGTGGTCGTCGTGGCGGGCGACGTCCCGCTGCTCGACGGCGCCACGCTCGGCCAGCTCCTCGCGGCGCACCACGCCGACGGCAACGCCGTCACGATCCTCACCACCGAGGTCGCCGACGCTACCGGCTACGGCCGCATCGTCCGGGAGAAGGACACGGGTGACGTGCTCGAGATCGTGGAGCACAAGGACGCGAGCGCGGACCAGCTCGAGATCCGCGAGATCAACTCTTCGGTCTACGTGTTCGACGCCGCCACGCTGCGCCGCGGGCTGGGCGGCCTCAGCAGCAAGAACGCGCAGGGCGAGGTCTACCTGACCGACGTCGTCGCGTTCGCGCGTGGCGAGGGGCTGCACGTGCGGGCGCTGCTCGCCGACGACCCGATGCTGGTCGAGGGCGTCAACGACCGGGTGGCCCTCTCTGTCCTCGCCCGCGAGATGAACCGCCGCATCGTCGAGGAGTGGCAGCGCGCGGGCGTCACCGTGCAGGACCCGGCCACCACCTGGATCGACGTCGACGTCGAGCTCGCCCCCGACGTCACGCTCCTGCCGAACACGCAGCTCAAGGGCGCCACCGTGGTGTCGACGGGCGCCACGATCGGCCCCGACACCACGCTGACCGACGTCGAGGTGGGCGTCGGCGCGACGGTGATCCGCACGCACGGCTCGCTCGCCGTCATCGGCGAGGGCGCTTCGGTCGGGCCGTTCGCGTACCTGCGCCCCGGCACGAGCCTCGGCCGCAAGGGCAAGATCGGCACGTTCGTCGAGACCAAGAACGCCGAGATCGGCGAGGGCAGCAAGGTGCCGCACCTCTCGTACGTGGGCGATGCCACGATCGGCGAGCACACCAACGTCGGCGCCGCGTCGGTGACCGTGAACTACGACGGCGTGCACAAGCACCGCACCGTGATCGGCTCCCACGCCCGCACGGGCGCCGACAACATGTTCGTCGCCCCCGTGACGGTGGGTGACGGCGCGTACACCGCCGCCGGGTCCGTGATCCGCCGCGACGTGCCTGCGGGCGCCCTCGGCGTCAGCGCGGGGCAGCAGCGGAACATCGAGGGCTGGGTCGCCCGTCGTCGCCCGGGAACGGCAGCGGCGGCGGCCGCCGCGGCCGCCGGCGGCGGTGCCGGCGGTTCCGGTCTCGGTGACCAGGCGCAGCGCCAGCTCGCCGAACAGAGTGCAGCCGGGGCCCCCGTGGCCCCGCAGGCCGCGGCCGCCCAGGCCGAGGCCGACCAGGCCCCGGTCCCCGGGGCCGACAAGGAAGGAAAGTCCCACTGATGTCCAGCACTGCTCCCGGCCCGAACCGTCATCCGCTCGTCCTCGCAGCGGGACGGGCACATCCCGAGCTGGCGAAGAACGTCGCGAAGGAGCTGGGCATCGACCTTCTCGGCGTGTCCGCGTACGACTTCGCCAACAGCGAGACCTACGTGCGCTTCAGCGAGTCGGTGCGCGGCATGGACCTGTTCCTGCTGCAGTCGCACACGATGCCGGTCAACCAGTGGATCATGGAGCAGCTGCTCATGGTCGACGCCGCCAAGCGGGCCTCGGCGCACTCGGTGACCGTCGTCGCGCCGTTCTTCGGCTACGCGCGCCAGGACAAGAAGAGCCGCGGCCGCGAGCCGATCTCGGCCCGTCTGATCGCCGACCTGTTCAAGACGGCGGGCGCGGACCGCCTGATGAGCGTCGACCTGCACACCGCGCAGATCCAGGGGTTCTTCGACGGCCCCGTGGACCACCTGTGGGCGATGCCGATCCTCGTGGACTACGTGCGCACCCGCGTGGACGTCGACAACGTCACCGTCGTCTCGCCCGACGCCGGACGTATCCGCGTCGCCGAGATCTGGGCGTCCAAGCTGGGCGGCGGCCCGCTGGCGTTCGTGCACAAGACGCGCGACGTCACGCGGCCCAACCAGTCCGTCGCCAACCGCGTGGTGGGTGACGTCGAGGGCCGGGACTGCGTGCTGGTGGACGACCTCATCGACACCGGCGGCACCATCGCCGAGGCCGTCAAGGTGATCATGGCGGCCGGCGCCAAGTCCGTGACGGTCGCGGCGACGCACGGCGTGCTGTCCGGGCCGGCCCCGAAGCGGCTCACCGAGTGCGGTGCGCGTGAGGTCGTCGTGACCGATACGCTCCCGATCGAGGACGGCCGTCGGTTCCCCAACCTCAAGGTGCTCTCGATCGCGCCGCTGCTCGCGTCCGCGATCAACGAGGTCCACTCCGACGGTTCGGTGACCTCGCTCTTCGACGGCAACTCCTGATCTGCGGCCGGTCTGCGGCGTAATGCTCGGCACTTGACTCGGACACGGTCAACGGAGGACCGTGTTTTGACATCAATTTGGGAGGGTCAGTGACCGTCACCGTCGTGGTCCCGACGTTCAACGAGGGACCCAACGTCGCCACGCTCACCGAGCGGCTGTGCGCCGCCTTCGGGGTGCTGCCCGACGGCGGTCGCGACTCCGGCGTCCGGCACGGACCCGAGGGCGGACCCGCACCCATGGGGGCGCCCGCCCTGGCCGAGATCCTCTTCGTCGACGACTCCACCGACGACACCCCCGAGCTGATCCGCGAGATCGCGGCCACCTCCCCGGTCCCGGTGCGGCTGCTGCACCGGGAGAAGCGCGAGGGCGGCCTCAGCGGCGCCGTCGTGGCCGGGCTGCGGACCGTGACCACCGAGTGGGCGGTCGTCATGGACGGCGACCTGCAGCACCCGCCGGAGCTGGTGCCCGCGCTGGTCACCCGCGGGCGGGAGTCGGGCCTCGACATCGTCGTCGCCTCCCGGTACACCGGCGACGGCGACGCGGGCGGCCTGGACGGCTGGTGGCGGCACGGCGTCTCGATCGCCTCGGCGCTGCTGGCCCGGTCGATGTTCCCGGTGCGCCTGCGCAACGTGACCGACCCGCTCACCGGGTTCTTCGCCACCCGCGTCGACCGGCTCGACCTCGACGCGCTGCACCCGCGCGGCTTCAAGATCCTGCTCGAGCTCCTCGCCCGCAACACCCTGGCCGTGGGGGAGGAGCCGTTCGTGTTCGGCGAGCGGTACGCCGGGCACTCCAAGGCCACCTTCAAGACGGGGCTGCGCTACCTCGAGCAGCTCGCCGCCCTGCGGTTCGGGCGGATGTCGCGGTTCGCGATCATCGGCGGCTTCGGGGCCGTGCTGAACATCTTCATCCTGTGGGCGCTGACGTCGCTGAGCGTGCACTACGTGGAGGCGGCGGTGGTCGCCGCCGTCGTGACGATCCTCATCAACTTCGGGCTGCAGGAGCGGTTCGTGTTCCGGGACCTGCGGAACGAGGGCCGCGGCGTCTGGTCGAGGTTCGCGCACTCGTTCGCGTTCAACGGCACCGAGGCGGCGATCCGTCTGCCCGTGCTGTGGTGGCTGGTCGAGCACACGGGCATGTGGCCGGTGCTCGTGCAGGCCATCACGCTCGTCGTGGCGTTCCTGCTGCGGTTCGTGTTCCACGTCCAGGTGGTCTACAAGCCGCGCCGCACGGAGCCGACGATCGGCGTCACACCGCCCGTCGGTGCGGACCGGGCCGACGAGCGGGTACAGTAGTCAGGTTGCCTCGGCGAGGGACGCTTGACGGCCGCGGCGGGACTCGATCCCGCCAGCACTCGGCCGGCGTCCGTGATCGACTGGGCGGCCGTCGGCGGCCCCTGGGTGGAGTTCCCTCCAGCACTCCGTCCCACGTGCCCGCTCCGCGCCCGTCACGTGTCCCGCGCCGACGCAGCCGCCCCATCGAGTTGCACCCACAGACGTTCAGGAGTGAATTCCCATGGCCGAGATCAAGCTCGCCGCCGAGGCCCGTACCGAGTTCGGCAAGGGCGCGGCCCGCCGCATCCGCCGCGACAACAAGATTCCCGCCGTCCTGTACGGGCACGGCGGCGACCCCGTGCACGTGACGCTGCCGGGCCACGAGTCCATGCTGGCGCTGCGCCAGACCAACGTGCTGCTCAACATCGACGTGGACGGCAAGGGCCAGCTGGCCGTCGCCAAGGACGTCCAGCGCGACCCGGTCCGCAACATCATCGAGCACATCGACCTGCAGGTCGTGCGCGCCGGCGAGAAGATCACCGTCGACATCTCCGTGAACATCGTGGGCGAGCCGGTCCCCGGCACCATCCACCTCGTCGAGGAGCAGACGCTGTCGGTCGAGGCCGAGGCGACGCACCTGCCCGAGTCGGTCGAGGTCTCCATCGAGGGTCTCGAGTCCGGCTCACAGATCCACGCCGGCGACGTCGTCCTCCCGGAGGGCTCGACGCTGCTCACCGACCCCAAGGCCGTCGTCGTGCTCGTCACCGAGCCGCGTGGCGAGGCGAGCGCCGACGAGGAGTCCGCTGCGTCCGCCGAGTCGCCCGCCGAGGCGTCCTCGGAGGGCTGAGCCCGCTCTGTACCCCGAGTGGTCGGCAGATGGTCACGTGATCGGTAGCTCCAGCTGCCGATCACCTGACAATCTGCCGACCACTCACCAAGCCTTAAGGACACGTGGATGAGTGACCGGCCCTGGCTCGTCGTCGGGCTCGGCAACCCCGGCCCCAAGTACGCCGGCAACCGGCACAACGTGGGCCAGATGGTGCTGGACCTGCTCGCCGAGCGCACTGGCGCGCGCTTCTCCAAGCACCCGCGCGCGCAGGCAGTCGTCGCGGAGGCGCGGCTCGGCGTCCTGCCCGGCGGTGCGCCCGGGCCGCGCGTGATCCTCGCGAAGCCGACCACGTACATGAACGTGTCGGGCGGCCCGGTCAGCGCGCTCGCCAAGTACTACGACGTCGACGCCGACCAGGTGGTCATGGTGCACGACGAGGTCGACATCCCCTTCGACACGATCAAGCTCAAGATCGGCGGGGGCGAGGGCGGCCACAACGGGCTGCGCGACACCAGCAAGGCGCTCGGGACCAAGGACTACCACCGGGTCCGGGTCGGCGTCGGCCGCCCGCCGGGCCGCATGGACACGGCGGACTACGTGCTCAAGGACTTCTCCGGCACGGAGAAGAAGGACCTCCCGATCCTGGTGGACGACGCCGCGGACGCCGTCGAGCTGCTGGTCACCGAGGGCCTGCTCGCCGCCCAGACCAAGTTCCACACGGCCAAGGCGTGACGCTCGCGGTGGTCGAGCTCGTCGAGTCCCAGTTCTCCACGAGCCCGACCGCCTGAGCTGCTCAGCCGGCCGCCGCCTCGGCGCCCGCCCAGGTCGTCAGGTAGCTCTCCGGGCCCCGCGCCAGGTCGTCGATGAGCTGCTGGCCGCCCACGAGCCGCAGGTCCTCGACGTAGTCGGGCACCAGGCCGTAGTGCGCGACGCCGTCGACGTTGACGTCCCACGTGCGCTGGCCGGTGGTCTGCCGGTCGAGCAACGTCCCCCCGTCGAACGACCGGAACGGGTAGGTGACGGGGTTCGCGGCGGCGTCCTCCCGGGGCGGCGGCGTGCCGCCGAAACCGTTCATGTCGAAACCGAACCCGATGCCCGCGCCGTACTTGTCGCGTACGGGCGCGGTGCGCTCGTACTCGGCGACGAACTCGCGGGCGGCGTGCCCGTAGATCGTGGCGAACCCGCCGAGGCCGTAGAGGCGGTCGAGGTAGCTCTCGTCCATCCAGGAATGGGTCGACAGGACGCCGGGGTAGTCCACCTCCTCGAGGATGTCGAGAGTCTGGCCGGCCGCCTTGGCGCTCATGTGGTCGATCTCGATCATCATGTTCCGCTCGACCATGCCCCGGACCGCATAGGCGCCGAGCCCGCTCAGGCCGTGGGTGTTGCAGAGCGTCCCCGGCGGGTAGAGGGGCAGCACGGGCGGGAGGTCGTCCTCCAGCTCGGGCGGGAGCTCGCCGTTGCCCGGGTTGTGGTCGTGCGGCTGGTCCGCGGGGCAGGAGCGCGCGTCCCACCACGTGCCGGTGGAGAGGAACTGGCCCGCATTGATGATCGTGCCCATGCTCCCCTCGTCGAAGCGGACGCCGCACAGCGCGTTGTCGAACTTGTGGCACAGGTACATCGAGCGGACGCCCAGGTCGTAGAGCTCGTCGAGGCCGGCGTCGATGTCTGCCCGCGAGCAGTTCGGGATGCGCAGGGTCTGCTTGCAGCCGAACGGCTCCGACGTCTCGACGCCGAGCACGACGGCGAGCTTGCCCTCCTCGATCACCTGCCGCGCCTGCTCGCTGCTGGTGACGACCCGGAACCAGCCGCGGCCCGGGCCGCCGTACTGCGCGTCGACGAACGCCTGCAGGTCGTAGGTGTCCTGCGCCTGGAGCCGGATCGCCGTCATCTCGTCGCAGCTCTGGTAGGTGCCCGGGTTGATGGAGCACAGCAGGCCGTTGGTGACGAGGTCGTTGACGAGGACGCGTTGTCCGCCGCGCCAGGCCCGCTCCACCCAGCGGTAGTACATCTGCTGGTGGGTGAGGGAGTCGTGGGCGGGCCAGTCGGCGAAGGTGGGCCAGCCGGTCGTGTCGTGCGTGCCGATGGGCGAGCCGTCCCGGGTCAGGTTCTCCAGCAGGGCGCCGAGCCCGTTCGGCTCGTGCGACGGGCAGTCCCGCAGCGCCGTCTCGATCCCCTGCTCCGCGAAGACCTTGCCGCAGACGGCGGCGCCGCCCATGCCGTCCTGCATGAAGAGGTGGGTGTGCGCGTCGATGAGGCCGTACACGGTCCCATCGGGCCGGGTGCCGGTGAAGGGCGTGCCTGTGACGTTGACCTCGGACTCCGGGCTGGGGAGCGTGGGTTCGGCCAGGGCTGGTTCGGTCCCGTCCGGTCCGGTGAGGGCGGCGGGCTGCGGCCCGGTGCTCGTGGCCGACGCCGGCACCAGCGCCGTCGCGCTGAGGCAGGCCGCGGTCATCACCGTGACGAGAACTGCCGTCGGTCTGATGCGTCCCAGAGGTTGCACGGTGCCTCCCGCTGGCCGGGGCGAGGCCGGGGACCCGCCGGGTCGTGACGGCGTCGTTGCCGTTACTGAGTGCGACACAGTAGCAGGACAGGTCACGCACAGGGTAGATGTCGGTCAAGTCCGATGTGGGTGGTGCCGACCTCGGTCGCTCGAGCCTTGACCCTCGAGCAGGTCGAGACCGCAGGCTCCCGGCATGACCCTCTCGTACGCTGTCCGACGCCGGCCGCCTCGCCGGGACGTCGGCTCGCCGCTCCCGGCGTCCTACCTCGCGTGGCTCGCGGCCGCCACCGTCTCGCAGCTCGGCGACGTGGTGCTCGGCTTCTCCGTCGGCTGGGTGGCGGCCGACCACGGTGGCACGGCAGCGGGCCTGGTGCTGGCAGCCGGAAGCCTCCCGTCCGTGCTGCTGCTCCTGCTGGGCGGGACCATCGCCGACCGGTTCGGCGCACGCCGCGTGATGATCGCCGGCGACGCCGTGATGCTGGCGGCATCGCTGGGGCTCGCGCTCGCCGTCCTGCACCCGGGTACGCCCCTGTGGCTGCTGCTCGCGGCCGGCGTGGTGCGCGGGGTGGTGTTCGCGTTCTACAGCCCGTCGGCCGGGTCCATGCCGCGGCGCCTGGTCGCCGATGCGCAGCTCACCCGCGCGCTGGCCTTGCGCCAGGGCGCGGCCCAGACGGTTCTCCTGCTGGGCGCGCCCCTGGCCGGGATCCTGGTGGCGGCCGGCGGGCTCGGCTCGGTGGCGCTGCTCGACGCCGGCACCTTCCTGGTCGTGCTCGTCGTGCTGCTGCTCGTCCGGCCCCGGTATACGACGCCGCCGTCCGACCGCGGAGTGCCGGTGTGGCGAGCCGCGCTCGACGGTGTCCGCGTCGTGTACCGCACTCCCGGCCTGGTCAGCGCGCTGACGCTGCTCGCGGGCGCCGCCGCGTTCCTCCTGCCGACGATGTCGCTCGTGCTCCCGCTCCTGGCGCGCGACGCGGGTTGGAGCGCGGCGGCGACAGGTGTCGTCGCCGGCGCGCAGGGTGTGGGGATCGTCGTGATCACGGTCGTCGTCGCACGGCGCGGCGGTGCGCGACGGCCGGGTGTGGCGGCGTCGGGCGGGCTCGCCGTCGCTGCGTTGGGTCAGGTGGGGCTGGTGGTGGCGGCGACGACGTCAGCCGGGGTGGCGACGCCGGCCGGGGAATGGGCGACGGTGGCCGCGGCCGGTCTCGTGGGCGCCGGCAGCGGGCTGTTCACATCGCATCTCGGGCCCGTGGTGCTCGGTTCCGCACCGCGTACGCACCTGGCGCGTGTGCAGGCGCTGGTCGGGTTCGTGCAGGTCCTGGCGGTGACGCTCACCAACGCGGTGCTCGGTGCGCTCGCGAGCGCGACGTCACCAGCGGCCGCGGGTGGCGTCTGCGCGCTGGGGCTGCTGGGCTGCGCGACCGCCGGTGCGGTGGCCCTGCGGCGATTGACCCTCGACCCGGTCGAGAGTGCACAGTGAGCGCATGCACCAACACCTGCGCGGCATCGGGGAGGTCGCACGGGAGAGCGGCCTGCCCGTCAGCGCCCTGCGGTTCTACGATGCCGCGGGCGTGCTCCGTCCCACGTGGACGGACCCGGGGACCGGCTATCGCTGGTACTCGGCCGGGCAGATCGACCAGGCCCGGCTCATCGCGCGCCTGCGCCAGGTCGAGATGCCGCTGGCCGACATCGCCGACGTGGTCGCGAGCCGGCACCGGCCCGCCGAGGCGCTGACCGTGCTGGAGCGGCACCTTCGCGCGCTCGAGTCCCGGTTCGCCGACGCGCGGCAGCAGCTTGCCGACGCCCGCGAGCTCCTCGCAGACCCGCCGGCCACCCGCTTCGAGGTGTCTGCCGCGGACCTCGCCCAGGCGCTCGCCGCCGTCCGCTACGCCGTGGGCTCCGATCCTGCCTGGCCCGCGCTCACCGGCATCCTGCTCGACTGCTCCGACGGGGTGCTGCGGCTGGTGGCCTGCGACCGCGCCCGGCTTGCTGTCGCCTCGGTGCCGGTACAGCGCCTCGACGGGCCGCCGGTGCAGGTGGTCGTGCCGGTGTCGGCCCTGGAGTCGCTGCCCGACGGCGAGCGTGAGCCGCACGGCACGGAGCCACACGCTCCGTCCGCGGGGCTATGCGCCGACCTGTCCGTCGAGATGCGTGCCGACCGGGTCTCGTTCGGTGGTCCCGGGGCGGATCTCGTCAGGGCCGAGCCGGTCGCCGCCGAGTACCCGGACTACCGGGCCCTGCTGCGGGCAAGCTGGACCCGGGAGGTACGGATTGCGGCATCCGACCTGGTCAGCCGGGTTGTGGCTGGATTCCCGGCCGCCGACCGACGTGTTCCCGACGTCGTGGCGGTGCTGCTGGGAGACCGCGGCGTCGACGTCGTGCAACCGAGCGTGCCGGGCGCTGTGGTGTTCGACCGTGCATACCTGCTGGAGGCGCTCGCGGCGACGGGCGGGGAATCGGTGGTACTCGCGCTGGATGCCGTCCGCCACGTGCTGGGTGTAACTCGCGAGGACCGTCCTGACGACAAGAGCCTGCTGATGCCAGTCCGCCTCCGGACCGGCTGACACGTCAGGGCTTGGAGTCCATCAGCCGGCTCGGCGGGGAGAACAGCCAGCGGGCGCCGATCCGCGGCGCCAGGACACCCAGCCCCAGCCCCACGGCGATCGCCGCCGCCCAGAGCGCGACCGGCAGCCACTGCGACTGCGGCGCGGGGACCCAGACGGCGTTCCGCCACAGCACCGACAGCAGCGCGAGCACCACGGACGTGTGCGTGACGAACACCGGAAGTGTCCGCGCCCCTAGCCACTGCAACCCTATTGACCTGGGCAGATATCCGACGCCGGGTATCCGGGAGGCCAGCAGGCTCACCGCGACGCCGGCCGGGACGCCCGCGATGTTGGCCAGCAGGTAGAGACCGGGGACGTCGGAGAGGTTGAGCTCCCGCACGGCGATCTGGATCCCGAGCCACACGGCGACGGCGCCCACCGCCCAGAGCCAGGTGACCCGCTCGGCGAACCGTTCGAGCAGCGGCCGCAGGTGAAGACCGGACAGGAAGAACAGCACGAACTGCGCGGTGCCCCGCCACGCGATGCTCTCCGGCTCCCAGCCGGCCAGCGCCCACCCGCTCACGCAGGCGGCGGCCACGAGCTGCACCGGCACCGGGACCTCGCGCAGCGCCCGCGCGATCACGAAGAACGCCGCGAGCGTCCAGATGAACCACAGCTCGGAACGGGGGACCAGCACCGACCAGGCGAGGTCGTGCGCCAGGGTGCCCCAGTCGGCGTCGGCCACCTGGTAGTAGCCGGTGAGCAGGCGGACCACCAGGGAGATCGGCTCCCACAGGACGAACACCCAGGCATAGAACAGGAGCTTGCCGCGGGCGAGCCGGGACCACGGCACCGTCATCCATTTTCCGGCGAACATGCCGGCCACCGTGAAGAACAGGGGCATGCGCAGGCTGCGCAGCGTCTCGTTGATCTCGCGCAGCACGCCCACCTCGTACCCGGTGGACCACGTCCAGTTGGTCGCGTGGTAGAGCACGACGAGGCCGATGGCGAGGCCGCGGGCGGCGTCGGGCCAGGCGAGGCGGACGGCGTTGCGGTGCCCGACGGCGGCGTCGCGCCCCGGGGCCGGCGCGCCGGCGTGCCGCGGGGATCCGGGTGGGGTGAACATCGCCGGTCATCGTACGTGCCCAATACGGCACCGAGTATGACAAAAGGGTGCTGGGCGGGCTGTGTCGGTGGCCCGGAGTAGCCTGGGACCAGCCCCTCACCCGTGACCCCTACCCCGGGTCATGCCCGTGATGGGCCCGTCGTCGTGCGCCTTCGAAGGACAGATCCCATGAACCTCACCGGCCTGCTACCCACGCTCCTGCGCGATCCCGGGGCCTCCGCCGCGATGGAACACGTGCGCGCCCGCGGCTTCGCCGACGTCGTGGGCCCCGCGGGCGTGCGGCCGCCGCTGCTGGCCGCGGCCGCCGAGCAGCGCCCGCTCGTGGTGGTCACCGCGACCGGCCGCGAGGCCGACGACCTGGCCGAGAGCCTGCGCGGTTACCTCCCGGAGGACCGCGCCGACGACGTCGCCGTGCTGCCCGCCTGGGAGACCCTGCCGCACGAGCGGCTCAGCCCGCGCGCGGACACGGTGGCCAAGCGCCTCGCGGTGTTCCGCCGGCTGGCGCACCCGGCCGAGGGGCACGGGCAGGCGGGCGCCATCCGGCTCCTGGTGATGCCGGTCCGCGCCCTGCTGCAGCCCGTCGTCGACGGCCTGGGGGAGCTGGAGCCGGTCCAGCTCGAGATCGGTGCCACGGCGGACCTGACCGATGTCGCCGAGCGGCTCAGCGCCGCGGCGTACACGCGCGTCGACATGGTGGAGCGGCGCGGCGAGTTCGCGGTGCGCGGCGGCATCCTCGACATCTTCCCGCCCACCGAGGACCACCCGCTGCGCTGCGAGTTCTGGGGCGACGAGGTCACGGAGATCCGCTGGTTCGCCGTGGCCGACCAGCGCAGCCTCGAGATCGCGGAGCGCGGGCTCTGGGCCCCGCCGTGCCGCGAGATCCTGCTGGACGACGCCGTCCGGGCGCGCGCCGCGGAGCTCGTGGAGACGCTGCCGGGCGCGGTCGAGATGCTCGACAGGCTCGCCGCGGGCGTCGTCGTCGAGGGCATGGAGTCGCTCGCGCCGGTGCTGGTGGACCGCATGGTCCCCGTCTTGGAGCTCGTGCCCGACGACGCGCTGCTCGTGGTCAACGAGCCCGAGCGCGTACGCCGTCGCGCGCACGACCTCGTGGCGACCACCGAGGAGTTCCTCGCCGCGGCCTGGACCGGCGCCGTCGCCGGCGGCGCCGCGCCCATCGACCTGTCCGCCGCCTCCTTCGAGACCTTCGCCGAGGTGCGCGAGATCGCCGCGCGGCGCGGCCTCGGCTGGTGGACCCTGTCGTCGTTCACGCAGGACACGGAGCTTGCTTCGGTGGTCGAGCCGGTGGAGTCCCGGGTGTAGAAAGGGGCGACCAGCGGTGGGGCAGGCGTGTCCGACGGGGGCGGGGTGGTCGTGTTGTAGAACAGCGCGCGCGGCGTCGAGT
>NZ_JBHUUX010000061.1:20614-34846 GCF_042670845.1 Promicromonospora sp. NPDC057138
TTAACCGCCCGGGGGGGCCCCGTTTGGCGTTCCCGGCCGCCCGGGTTGGTGGGTGGGTGGGCCCGCCTTGGCGCGCGGGGGGTCTCGACAGGCTCGACCAGCGGTGGGGCAGGCTTGACCGACGGGGGCGGGGAGGACGTGTTCACGATCAGCGCTCGCGACGTCGAGTCCTATCGGGGCGACCTCGCGCGGGCGCTCGACGACGTGCACGGCCTGCAGGTCGCGAGCTGGCGGCTCGTGCTGACCACCGAGGGCCATGGCCCGGCCAAGCGCATGACGGAGCAGCTGTCGGCGGCGGGTACCGCGGCCCGGCTGGCGATCTCGCTCGAGGACGAGCCGGAGCCCGGCGTCGTGCACGTGGTCGCAGGCGGCGCCGGCAAGGGCTTCGTGGCGCCCGACCTGAAGCTCGCCGTCTTCTCCGAGCAGGACCTGACCGGGCGGGCCGGCTCGGGCACGCGCGACATGCGCAAGATGCCCAGCCGACGGCGCAACGTCGTGGACCCGCTCCAGCTCAAGGCCGACGACTTCGTGGTGCACGAGCAGCACGGCGTGGGCCGGTTCGTCGAGATGGCGCAGCGCACCATGGGCACCGGCGGCAACCGGGCCACGCGCGAGTACCTCGTGATCGAGTACGCGAGCAGCAAGCGCGGCCAGCCGGGCGACCGCCTGTTCGTGCCCACCGACCAGCTCGACCAGGTCACCAAGTACACGGGCGGGGAGTCGCCGTCACTGTCCAAGATGGGCGGCGCCGACTGGAAGAACACCAAGGCCAAGGCCCGCAAGCACGTCAGGGAGATCGCGGGCGAGCTGATCCGGCTCTACAGCGCGCGCATGGCGACGCAGGGCCACGCCTACGGCCCCGACACCCCGTGGCAGCGCGAGCTTGAGGACGCCTTCGCCTACGTCGAGACGCCGGACCAGCTCGCGACGATCGACGAGGTCAAGGCCGACATGGAGAAGTCCGTGCCGATGGACCGCCTGGTGTGCGGCGACGTCGGGTACGGCAAGACGGAGATCGCGATCCGGGCCGCGTTCAAGGCGGTGCAGGACGGCAAGCAGGTGGCGATCCTCGTGCCCACGACGCTCCTGGTGCAGCAGCACTTCGAGACCTTCTCCGAGCGGTACACCGGATTCCCGGTCAACGTGCGGGCGCTGAGCCGCTTCCAGTCCGCCAAGGAGTCCGAGGAGACGCTCGCGGGTCTCAAGGACGGCAGCGTCGACATCGTCATCGGCACCCACCGCCTCATCACCGGCTCGGTCGTGTTCAAGGACCTGGGCCTGGTGGTGATCGACGAGGAGCAGCGGTTCGGCGTCGAGCACAAGGAGACGCTCAAGCAGCTCCGCACCAACGTGGACGTGCTGGCCATGTCGGCCACCCCGATCCCGCGCACGCTCGAGATGGCGGTGACCGGCATCCGCGAGATGTCCACGCTGGCCACGCCCCCGGAGGAGCGGCACCCGGTGCTCACCTACGTGGGCGCCTTCGAGGAGAAGCAGATCGCCGCCGCCCTGCGGCGCGAGCTGCTGCGCGAGGGCCAGGTCTTCTACGTGCACAACAAGGTGGAGACCATCCAGCGCACCGCCTCCCGGCTGAACGAGCTGGTGCCGGAGGCCCGCATCGGCGTCGCGCACGGCAAGATGAGCGAGCACCAGCTCGACCAGGTCATCCGCGCCTTCTGGGAGAAGGAGCTCGACGTCCTGGTCTGCACCACGATCATCGAGACCGGCCTGGACATCTCCAACGCCAACACCCTGATCCTGGAGCGCTCCGACATGCTCGGCCTGTCCCAGCTCCACCAGCTCCGCGGGCGCGTGGGCCGCGGGCGCGAGCGCGCGTACGCCTATTTCCTCTACCCGCCGGAGAGGCCCCTCACCGAGACCGCGCACGACCGGCTCGCCACCATGGCCGCCCACACCGACCTCGGCGCGGGCATGCAGATCGCCATGAAGGACCTCGAGATCCGCGGCGCGGGCAACCTGCTCGGCGGCGAGCAGTCCGGCCACATCGCCGGCGTCGGGTTCGACCTCTACGTCCGCATGGTCGGCGAGGCGGTGTCCGCGTTCCGCGGGGACGCCGAGGAGGAGGCCCCCGAGGTCACCATCGAGCTGCCGGTCGACGCCCACCTGCCCGAGTCCTACATCGCCACCGAGCGGCTGCGGCTCGAGGCGTACAAGAAGATCGCCACCGCGCAGGACGCCGCGGCGCTCGCCGAGGTGCGCGCGGAGCTCACCGACCGCTACGGCGCGCTGCCCGACGTCGCGGGCGCGCTCTTCGACGTCGCGGACTTCCGCAACCACGCCCGTCAGGCAGGGCTCACGGACATCACGGCCCAGGGCAAGTACGTCCGGTTCGCGCCAGTGAACCTGCCGGAGTCGGCACAGCTGCGGCTCAAGCGGCTCTACCCCGGGACCATCCTCAAGCCGGCGATCCGTGCGGTGCTCGTACCGTTCCCGACCACGGCGCGGATCGGCGGGCGGCCGCTGCGCGGGACCGAGGTGCTGGAGTGGGCGCGGGGCCTCATCGATGCGGTGATTCTCGCGGATGTGGGGGCTGCCGCTAAGGTCGGCACCAGCGTCTGACCGAGTGTCTGTCTCGCTGCGTCCCTCACCGTGGGCGTAGGTGAAACTCGGATTCACAGCAACTTGGCAGGACCGTATAGGCTCCACCCGCGTAACTCGCTCATCGTGTCTTTTTTGTGTGGAGGACCCCCGCATGGCTCTCGAACACCGCATGCGTGCGGTCATCGGCTCAGTAGCGGCAGTGACCGCGATCGGGGCCCTGATGGCTGGCTGCTCGCTCGAATCGCCGCAAGCGGCGGAGGGCAACGGGCAGGAGGTCCAGGTGCACGAGGACCTGCGCGCTCTGCTCCCCGGCGAGCTGCGGGCGGAGTCCACACGCATCACTGTCGGTACGGAGTCGGGCTACCCGCCCTTCGAGTACACGAACGAGGCCGGCCGCATCGTCGGGTTCGAGATCGACCTGTTCGACGCCGCCTCGGACCGGCTGGGCCTGAAGTACACGTTCCACGACATGCCGTTCGAATCGCTGCTGGGCGAGCTGTACGCGAGCAACGTCGATGCGATCGCTGCCGCCATGTCGGACACGGCTGAGCGGCAGATCGACTACGACTTCGTCGACTACTACAACGACAGCGACGCGATCATGGTCCCGGCCGGCAACCCCGGCGGGATCAAGACGCTCAAGGACCTGTGCGGACGTCCCGTCGCGGTGCTCACCGGATCGACCCAGGCGGAGGCGCTCACCGCGCTCAACACCGGGGACTGCAAGGCCAAGCCGGTCACCGTGACGCAGTTCGACACCGACGCCGATGCGCTCGCGCAGGTCCAGGCGGGCAAGGCGGATGCCGAGCTCACCCAGTGGTCGACGGGCGCCTACAACGCGAAGCAGGTCGGGTCCGGCGACGTCTTCGAGGTGGCGAACACCGAGGTCATCAACCCGACGCCGCTGGGCTTCGTGTTCCCCAAGGGCGACGTCGAGCTGGTGCGGGCCTACCAGGCCTCGGTGCAGAGCATCATCGACGACGGCACCTACGCCGAGATCCTCAAGAAGCACGACCTCTCGGCCGGCGCGCTGAAGACGGCCACGGTCAACAACCAGGCGCAGCAGTGACGCACCGCTGAACGTCACGCACGACGGGCCGTCCCACCACCGTGGGGCGGCCCGTTCTGCTGTGCCCGCACCTCCCTCGCGCGTCGACGCCGGAGCCGGAGCCGGAGCCGGAGCCGCCAAGAATAACGGTCACCCTAGTGACCGTTACGACCTCCGTCGGTTAGCCTGGTAACCGAAAGGAGTTGTCATGGCCAGAACGTCCCTACGGACCCGGCGCGACCTCGCCTCACTCGGCGAACACGTCCGCGCCTGGCGCAAGATCCACGGCCTCACGGCCCAGCTCGTCGCCGACCGCGCGGGCATCACACGCACCACGCTGCGCGCCATCGAGACCGGCACCGGAACCGTCAGCCTCGAGAACACACTTGCCGTGTTGCGGGTGCTCGGCGTGGCGGATGCCGTCGTCGGCTCGACCGACCCGCTCACCACCGAGATGGGTAGGTTCCACGCGGAACGGGCCCTGCCACAGCGGGTCCGAGTCGCCACCTGACGAAACCTGAGGAAGTGAGTCACGTTGTCGATACATGTCGAGGTCGAACTACCCGGCGGGGGCCAGGCCCGCGCCGGTGACCTCGACATGCACCTCAACCGAGGCGGCGCCCTGGTGGGCTGCACGTTCCGCTACGCCGCCGCCTACCTGCGCGACCCGCGCGCCTACGCCCTGTGCCCGGAGCTGCCGCTGACCCCGGGGAACATCCCGTCGGGCAGCGACCGGCCGCTCTTCGGCGTCCTCGCGGACTGCCAGCCCGACCAGTGGGGGCGGACCCTGCTGTTCAACGCCGAGCGCCGCGCCGCCCGCGCCGAGGGCCGCGGGTTCATGACCCTCACCGAGGTCGACTTCCTGCTCGGCGTGCAGGACGAGACCCGCCTGGGTGCCCTGCGCTTCTCGCTCGACGAGGGCAAGACCTTCATGGGGCCCCCGCGCGCGGAGGTCCCCGACCTGGTGGACCTGCCGTCGCTCACGGACGCCGCGGACGCCGTCGCGCACCACCGGGAGACCGACCACGACGTCAGCCTCCTGGTCGCGGCCGGCACCTCGATGGGCGGGGCACGCCCGAAGGTGACCGTGCGGGACGCCGAGGGCGACCTGTGGATGGCCAAGCTGCCCGAGAGCGGCGACCGGTGGGACGTGCAGGCCTGGGAGTACCTGACGCTGCGGCTTGCCTCGGACGCGGGCATCGAGGTGCCAGTGGCGCGGCTGCACCGCATCGGCCCGGGGCGCTCCATCCTGCTGACGCGCCGCTTCGACCGGCGTCCGGACGGCGGCCGCATCGGCTTCCTCTCCGCCGACAGCCTGACGCAGAAGGCGTTCTTCGAGGTCATCGACTACCGGACCCTCGCGGAGACGCTGGCCGACCACTCGGGCCGGCCGGCCACGGACGGGCACGACCTGTTTCGTCGCGTCGCGTTCACGCTGCTCGTGCGCAACGTGGACGACCACATGAAGAACCACGGCTTCCTGCGCCGTCCGGACGGCTGGTCGCTGTCGCCGCTGTTCGACGTGAACCCGAACCCGTTCGCCGTCGCGGAGTCGACGCCGCTGCGCCCCGGCGGGTCCCGCATCGACCGGGACGTGCGGGTGCTGCTTGCCACTGCGGACTCCTACGGCCTGCGGCAGGACGACGCCCGGCGGGTGCTCGCCGAGGTGGCGACGGCGACGTCGGGCTGGACCCGCATCGCACGCGACATGTCGCTCCCGGCGGAGGAGATCGCGTTGATGGCGGAGGCCTTCGAGAACCCGAACCGCGACGAGGCCCAGGCCGCCTGAGCGTTACGCTCCAGAGGTGACTGGTAACACCCGGCCCATCGAGGCCTCCATCCGCACGGACTTCCGCGACGAGATGGACTACGGCTCCTACCTGGGGCTCGACGAGCTCCTATCGGCGCAGCACCCGATGAGCGACCCGCCGCACCACGACGAGCTGCTCTTCATCATCCAGCACCAGACCACCGAGCTCTGGCTCAAGCTCGTCGTGCACGAGCTGGGCGCCGTGCGGCGGTACCTCGACGCCGACGACCTCTCGCGTGCGCTCAAGGGCCTGGCCCGCGTCAAGCACATCCAGCGCACCATCACCGAGCAGTGGTCGGTGCTGGCCACCCTCACCCCGAGCGAGTACGCGGAGTTCCGGGGCTCGCTGGGCCAGTCGTCGGGCTTCCAGTCGCACCAGTACCGCGCCGTGGAGTTCCTGCTCGGCAACAAGAACGCCGGCATGCTCCAGGTCTTCCGGGGCAAGCCGGAGGTGCACGCGCAGCTCGCACAGCTCCTGGACGAGCCCACCGTGTACGACGCGTTCCTGCGCCTGCTGGCCCGGCGCGGTCACCCGGTGCCGGCCGAGATCCTGGACCGCGACGTCACCCAGGCCTGGACCGAGCACCCGGAGCTGATCGCCGTCTTCAAGACGATCTATCAGGACCCGCACGCCTACTGGGAGCTGTATGAGGCCTGCGAGGACCTGGTCGACATCGAGGACGCGTTCCAGCTCTGGCGGTTCCGCCACCTGCGCACGGTGCAGCGCACCATCGGCTTCAAGACGGGCACCGGCGGCTCCAGCGGCGTCGGCTTCCTGAAGCGCGCCCTGGACCTGACGTTCTTCCCCGAGCTCATCTCGGTGCGCACCGAGATCGACGGCCCGCTCGGTGCGTGACGGCGTGCCGCAGGTGACGCTCCCGGGCGTCGTCGACCGCCACGTGCACCTGGGCCTGGTGGACCGGACGCTCCTTGCGGACAGCCCGGTCACCGAGGTGCACGACCTGGGCTGGGACCCGCGCGAGACGGCCGCCTGGGCGACCACGCCGCCGTCGGGCGTCCGGGTGCGGTACGTGGGGCCGTTCCACACTGCGCCCGGCGGGTATCCGGCCGGGCGGTCCTGGGCGCCGAACGCCGCGGTGCGGCCCGTCGCCTCGCCCCGCGAGGCCGCTCAGGCGGTGGCCGACGTCGCCGCCGCGGGCGGGTTCGCGGTCAAGGTCGCCCTCCACGCGGGCATGGCGCTGCTGCCCGACGACGTCCTCCGTGCGTTCGTCGCGGAGGCGCGCGCGGCCGGGCTGCCGGTGCTCGTACACGCGGAGGGTGCCGGCCAGGCTGGGCGCGCGATCGCCGTCGGCGCGGACGTGCTGGTGCACGTGCCCTGGACGGAGACGCTGCCGCCCGAGCTGATCGCCCGGGCGGCTCGCATGACATGGATCTCGACCCTCGCGATCCACGACGGGCCCGGCCGGCCGGCCGGTCTGGAGCGGCCGGCCGGACTGGAGCGGGCGCTCGACAACGCCCGGCGGTTCGTCGCCGTGGGCGGCACCCTCGCGTACGGCACGGACATGGGCAACGGGCCGACGCCGGTCGGGGTGAACGAGCGCGAGATCGAGCTGCTCGGCGAGGTGGGCCTGACGGGGGAGGTGCTGCTGCGGGCGGTCCTGGGACCGCCGGAGGTCCCCGCGCTCACGGCGCCGCTCCCGGTGCCGGGCACGGCGGCCGACCTGATCGCCTGGCTCCGCGCGTCACGTACGCTCGGGCCGACGCCGACCGACCTGGAGCATCCGTGACCGACACCGCATCCATCGCCGACCTGCTGCAGAGCCTGCCCGCCGACCTGCGCGAACGCGCCGTCGCCCGCGACGCCGCCGATCCGCTCGCCCGGTACCGCGACCTCTTCGCCCCGAGCGAGGGCCTGATCGCCTACCTCGACGGCAACTCGCTCGGCAGACCCCTGACCGCCACCCGCGAGCGGCTGGCGTCCTTCGTGGACGGGCCGTGGGCGGCCCGCCTGATCCGGTCCTGGGACGAGGGCTGGATGGACGCGCCGACCGAGCTCGGCGACACGCTGGCCCGCGTGGTGCTGGGCGCTGCGGCGGGGCAGACCGTCGTCGCCGACTCCACGACCGTGCTGCTCTACAAGCTGGCCCGGGCCGCGATCGACGCGCGGCCGGGACGCCGCGTGATCGTCGCGGACACCGAGAACTTCCCCACGGACCGGTTCGTGCTGCAGGGCATCGCCGCCGAGCGCGGTCTGGAGATCCGCTGGATCACGCCCGACGCGGAGGCGGGCGTGACGCCCCAGGAGGTGGCGGCCGCCGTCGGGCAGGACACCGCCCTGGTGCTGCTCAGCCACATCGCCTACAAGTCCGGCTACATCGCCGACCTGCCCGCGATCACGCGGGTCGTGCACGACGCCGGGGCGCTCGTCCTGTGGGACCTGTGCCATTCCGCCGGGTCGGTCCCGCTGAGCCTGGACGCCGACGGCGTGGACATCGCGGTCGGCTGCACGTACAAGTACCTCAACGGCGGGCCGGGCTCGCCCGCCTTCGCCTACCTGGCCGCCGGCCTGCAGGACGAGGTGCGCCAGCCGGTCCAGGGCTGGATGGGGGCCGCCGACCCGTTCGCGATGGGGCCCGAGTACGAGCCCGCCTCCGGGATCCGGCAGCTCATCAGCGGCACGCCGCCCGTGATCGGGATGCTGCCGATGCGCGACATGCTCGCGCTCGTCGAAGAGGCCGGTATGCCGGCGGTGCGCGAGAAGTCGCTGGCGCTGACCGGGTTCGCGATGGAGATCGCCGACGAGTACCTGCCCGGGGTCCGGGTCGCGTCGCCGCGCGCGCCGGAGCGCCGGGGGGGCCACGTCATGCTGGACCACCCCGACTTCAAGCGCGTGGTCGCGGAGGCCTGGGAGCGCGGCGTCGTGCCGGACTTCCGGCCTCCGCAGGGCCTCCGCGTGGGCCTCTCCCCGCTCAGCACGAGCTTCCAGGAGGTCGCGACGGGCCTCTGGCTGATCCGAGACCTGCTGGGCTGAACCTCCATCGCTGGTCGAGCTTGTCGAGACCCGGTCTCGACAAGCTCGACCAGCGAGGCGGGTCAGGTGAGGGAGAACGCCAGGGCGCCCAGGGACTTGAGGGTCTCCTCGGCTGAGTTCTCGTCGTAGCCGCGCGTGCATACCGCGATGACCAGGGCGTTCGGGCCCGGCTCACCGACGAACGCGACGTCGTGCCGGATGCCGTCCACCCAGCCCGACTTGGAGCCGAACGGGACGTCGCGGGGCACGGCGGCGGTGAGCTGGCGGTCGGTCTGGCGGCCGAGCAGCTCGCACATCCACGCGGTGCGCTCCGGGCTCGCGAGCCCGCCCGCGACCAGGGCGGACATGAGCAGGCACAGGTCGGCCGCCGTCGTACGGTGCGAGGCTCCGGCCTGCTCGGCGGCCAGGTCGGAGTACTTGCGGCCGAAGACCGAGCCACCCGCCCCGGCGTCCGCCAGGACCTTGTTGACGGCGGGCAGGCCGACACGCTCGGACACGATGTTGGTCGCCTCGTTGGACGAGACGACGATCATGCGCTCGATCACGTCGCCGAGCGGCATCGGCGTGCCGTCGGGCGGGAGGCCGGTGTCGGTGTCGTCCGGCTCGATCGTGTACTCGCCGGCACCCGGGACCTGCGACGTGAAGGTCCGGGTGGCGGTGCAGGTCTCGTCGAGGCTCGCCGTCCCGGCGTCGAGCTCGCGGGCCGCCGCGACCAGCACCGCGAGCTTCACGGTGGAGGCCGCGTAGAAGCCCAACGCGTCCTGGCGTGCCGCCAGCACCTCGCCCGACGCCCGGGCGATCCGGTAGGCCACCGTGGGCACCCCGTCGCTGTGCGTCCCTGTCGCCACCATGTGCGTCCCGCCCTCTCGTCGATCCTCGCCCTGGTTCTACTTCGCGCTCTTGTGGACGACGTCGGACCAGGCGCGGACCAGCGCGCGCGACTGCGCCTCGTTCTCGGCCGCGTGCACCAGCGCCGCCTCGGCCAGCGCCGCACGGTCGATGCCCTGCTCCGACAGCGCGGCCTCGTCCCAGGTCGCCACGCGTTCGGGGCGCGCCTCGGGGTGGAACTGCAGGCCCCAGGCAGCCTCGCCCACGCGGAACGCCTGGATGGGGCACTCTCCGCTGGAGACCAGCAGCGTGGCCGACGGCGGCAGGGTGGTCACCGAGTCCTCGTGGTTCTCGATCATCCACAGCGGCCCGTCCGGCACGCCGGGCAGGTCGCCGAAGACCGGGTCGCCGGCTGCGGCCGGAAGCACCGTGAGCGGACACATGCCGCGCTCCGTCTCGCCGGACCGCGCCGTCACGACGCCGCCCGTGACGTGCGCCAGGAGCTGACCGCCGAGGCACAGGCCGAGCAGCGGCAGCCCGGACGCCAGGGCCTCCGTGGTCAGCCTCCGTTCGCGCGCCAGGAACGGGTGGTCGACGTCGTCGTCCGGCATGAAGCCGCCGCCCAGCAGGACCATGCCTGCGAAGCCGTCGAGGTTCTCCGGAAGCTCCGAGCCGGGCGTCAGGTACGGGTCGAGGCCTGCTTCGGGAAGAAGCTGCTCGAGCCGGCCCATGGAGCTGGTGGGCGAGTTCAGGACTACCAGGACACGCGTCGTCATACCTCGACCCTAGGGGCGGCCAGCCCTCGTGCGAAGTGGCAGGCCACCACGTGGGAAGCTGCGCCAGGACCGGCCGCGGGAACGTCTCCGGGAGCGGCGGCGGAGCCCACCTCCGGGCGGGGGACCAGCGCCGGCAGGTCCGTCTCGCACACCGCGGGCACCAGCCGCAGCCCGGCGTCCGGCCGGTCGGTGGGCGGGTAGGACGGGATCGGGTCGGGCTGCGCCTCCGGCAGCGCGGGCGCGAGCCAGCACCGCGTGTGGAACGGGCAGCCGGACGGCGGGTCCACCGGCGAGGGCGGGTCGCCCTCCAGGACTATCGCGCCCCCGCCGACGCCGCCGCTGGTCGAGCTTGTCGAGACCCCGGTTTCGACAGGCTCAACCAGCGAGGGTGCGACCAGCCGCACCGACGGGTCCGGCACGGGCACCGCCGACAGCAGCGCCTGCGTGTACGGGTGCTGGGCGCCGTCGTACACCTCGGCCTCGCGCCCCTGCTCGACGATGCGCCCCAGGTACATCACGGCGACGTCGTGCGCGATGTGCCGCACCACGCCAAGGTCGTGCGCGACGAAGAGGTACGACAGGCCCAGCTCCTCCTGGAGGTCCTCCAGGAGGTTGATGACCTGGCCCTGCACCGACACGTCGAGCGCGGAGACCGGCTCGTCGCACACCAGGATCTTGGGCCGCAGGGCGAGCGCGCGGGCGATCCCGACGCGCTGCCGCTGCCCGCCCGAGAACTGGTGCGGGTACCGGTTCGCGTGGTCGGGGTCGAGGCCGACGAGCTCCAGCAGCTCGCCCACCGCGGCCCGCCGTCCGCCGGCCGGGGTGATGCCGTGGATCGCGAACGGCTCGCCCACGATCTCGCCGACCGACATCCGCGGGTTCAGCGACGTGTACGGGTCCTGGAACACCATCTGCACGTCGCGGCGGAGCTGCTTGCGGCCCGCCTGGGACAGGCGCGTGACGTCCTCGCCGTCGACGAGCACCTGGCCCGACGTCGGCTTCTCGATGCCGACCAGTACGCGCGCGAGCGTCGACTTGCCCGAGCCGGACTCGCCCACCAGGCCGAGGGTCTTGCCCCGGTCCAGGGTGAGCGAGACGCCGTCGACCGCCTTGACGGCGCCGGTTGAACGGCGCAGCAGGCCGTTGCGCACGGGGTAGTGCTTGACGAGGTCGCGCACCTCGAGCACTGGCTCATCCATCGTGACCTCCGGTGTCCTTGGCCGGCGCCCGGTTCGCCATGATGTCCGCCGCGAAGTGGCACGCCGACGTGCGGCCCTCCGCCGGGACCGCCAGCGGCGGCACCTCGGTGCGGCACACGTCGAGGACGGCGTCGCAGCGCGGGTGGAACGGGCAGCCCGCCGGCATGGCGGCGGGGCTCGGCGGGCGGCCCGGGATCACGGGCAGGCGCCCCGTCCCGGACGCGGACGGGATCGAGCGCAGGAGCGCCCGCGTGTACGGGTGGGCGGGCGTCGTGTAGACGGGCGCCACCGGCGCCTGCTCGACGGCGCGGCCCGCGTACATCACCGTGACGTCGTCGGCCACGCCGGCCACGACGCCGAGGTCGTGCGTGATCAGCACGAGCCCCATCTGCCGCTCCGCCTGGATCTCCGCGAGCAGGCGCAGCACCTGGGCCTGGACGGTGACGTCGAGGGCGGTGGTGGGCTCGTCGGCGATGAGGACGTCGGGGTCCATGGCCAGCGCGGAAGCGATCATGACGCGCTGCCGCATGCCGCCGGAGAACTGGTGGGGGTACTCCTTGACGCGGGCCTTCGCGTTCGGCACCTTGACCATGTCGAGCAGCTCGACGGCCCGCCGGCGGGCGTCGCCGCGCGACAGCCCCCGCCGCGCCCGCAGCGCCTCCGTGAGCTGGTAGCCCACGGTGTGCACGGGGTTGAGCGCGGCCAGCGCGTCCTGGAACACCATCGCCACCTGGTCGCCGCAGCGCGCGCGGTGCTCCTTGCGGCTCAGGCCGAGCAGGTCGGTGCCCGCGAGGCGGACGCTCCCGCGCGTGATCCGCGCGGTGTCCGGGAGCAGCCCCATCACGGCCAGCGACGACACGGACTTGCCGGAGCCGGACTCGCCGACGATCGCGAGGGTGCGGCCGGCTTCCACGCGGTAGGACAGGCCGTCGACGGCGCGCACGGCGCCGTCCGACGTCCGGAACTCGACGGCGAGGTCGGTGACCTCGAGGAGGGGGGTGCCGCTCATGCCGCCAGCCTCGGGTCGAGGGCGTCGCGCAGCGCGTCACCCAGCACCACCAGCGACAGGACGGTCGCGAGCAGGGCACCCAGCGGCACCAGCAGCATGTGCGGGTATCCGCCGAGCACCCACGACGAACCGTTCTCGATCATGATCCCCCAGGAGATCGCGGGCGGGCGCACGCCGATCCCGAGGAACGCGAGCACGGCCTCCGCGCCGATGACGCCGGCGATCGCCGTCGGGATCAGGGCCGTCACCGGGCCGATCGCGTTGGGCAGCACGTGCCGGAACATGATCCGCAGGTCGGAGGCGCCCAGGGCGCGGGCGGCCGTGACGTAGTCGAGGTTCTTGGCCTCCAGGACGCTCGCCCGGACGTACCGGGCGTAGCCCATCCAGCCGAACAGCGTCAGCACGATCGCGGGCAGCATGATCGTGCTGAACGTTCCGGAACCGAGGTCCACGTTCTTGAACAGGCTCAGCAGCAGCATGGCCGCGAGCAGGTAAGGGATCACCAGGAAGACCTCGACGGTGCGGGACACCAGGAAGTCGACCCAGCCGAGGTAGTACCCGGCGAGCAGACCCACGGTCACGCCGATGACCAGCGCCGTCCCGACAACGACGAGGGCGAGCAGCAGCGACGGCCGCGAGCCGTGCGCGAGCTGGGCCAGCGTGTCGCACCCGAACGAGTCGGTGCCGAGCGGGAACTCGTTGCCGAAGCCCTGCGGCTTGATCTTGGCGTCCCCGATGACGCAGTGCCGCGGGTCCACCGAGGTGAACAGCGTGGGGAACGCCGCCATGACCACGAAGAACAGGACGATCAGGCTGGAGACGATGACGTCGGGCCGGCGGCGCAGGCTGCGCCAGGCGTCCGAGGCCAGGGTGCGGGACGCGGCTCCGGCCACGTTCCCGGTCGCGGCGGAGGCTGCCTCACTCATAGCGGATCCTCGGGTCGAGCGCGGCGTAGGCGATGTCGACGACGATCATCACCGCGACCGTCACGGCGGTCAGGATGGTCACGATGCCGAGCACGAGCCCGACGTCGCTGCTCTGCACCGCGTCCCACAGGACGCCGCCCATCCCGTAGATGTTCATGATCCCTTCGGTGATGACGGCGCCGCTCAGGGCCTCCGCGAAGGTGAGCCCCACCGCCGTCACCACGGGGATCGACGAGTTGCGCACCACGTGGTGCACGACGACGCGCCCCTCGGTCAGGCCCTTCGACCGGGCCGTCCGCACGTGGTCGCCGTTGTACGACTCGAGCTGGCTCGCGCGCACCAGGCGGATGAAGGCCGCGGAGCCGGCCAGCCCCAGCAGGATGCCGGGAACCGCCACGGTGGCCCATGGGTGCTCGGGGTCGAACGACGGCTTGAACCAGTACGGCGGCCAGCTGTTCTCGCCGAAGGTCTCCTCCGACCAGCTGCTGAGCGGGACCGTCACGATCTCCTTGTAGACCAGGAGCAGGACGAACACGGGCAGGGCGTCGATGAGCACCGACGTCAGGCGGATGCCGTGGTCCGACGGCGACCCGCGCCACCGGGCGGCGACCGAGCCGAGCACCATGCCCAGCACGAGCCACGTAATGGTGACCATGACGAAGAGGCGCAGCGTGTTCGGTGCGGCGCTGGCGACGATGTCCGTCACCTCGCGGCCGCGCAGGTTCGTGCCGAAGTCGCCCTGCGCGTACTGGCCCAGCCGATCGACGAACGGCCCGAGGCACGGGTTGCCCGTCTGGTCGTAGCACGGGTCGTCCAGCCCGTACCGCTGCTCGACGGCGGCGATCTGGGCCGGCGAGGGAATCTTGTCGCCGAAGAAGGCGAGGGCGGGGTTGCCGTTCAGCTGGATCGCGAGGGTCGTGAGCAGGTGCAGCACGAATATCACCAGGAACAGCATGCCGACCGCCTGCGCGACGCGCCGAAGGATGTAACGCCCCATGGGTTCCTTCCGGGGGGTATGGGGTCCGCCGAAGCAGAGCGACCCTCGTTGGTCGAGCTTGTCGAGACCTGGGTCTCGACAAGCT